>NZ_JSVA01000015.1:0-84783 GCF_001267955.1 Roseivirga seohaensis subsp. aquiponti | reverse complement strand
GCAGTATTGTCAACCACTGTCACTGTAGCGGTAGCCGAGGCAGTGTTTCCACTTGCATCAGTGCCAGTCAATGTTACGGTTTGAGCACCCAAATCATTACAATTGAATGATGTTTTGTCAACAGACAATGTAAGGTTACAGTTGTCAAAAGAACCATTGTTTACTTGACCAGTAGTGATGTTTGCGTTTCCGTTGGCATCAAGCGCTACAGTGATGTTTTTTGCAAGAACAGTAGGGGCGATGTC
Organism: Roseivirga seohaensis subsp. aquiponti; assembly: GCF_001267955.1. Lineage (NCBI taxonomy): Bacteria > Pseudomonadati > Bacteroidota > Cytophagia > Cytophagales > Roseivirgaceae > Roseivirga > Roseivirga seohaensis. Next base: position 84,538 of record NZ_JSVA01000015.1, on the reverse strand, counting down.
ATCAACAATCGTTACAGTAGCCGTTTTAGTGCTAGTATTTCCGTTGTTATCAGTTACTGTTAATGTTACAGTGTTATCACCAAGGTTAGAACAGTCGAAGCTTGTTTTGCTTAACGTCATACTTGCAATTCCACAGTTATCAGAAGAACCGTTGTTGATCTGAGTAGCAGAGATGATTGCGTTTCCGCTAGCATTCAGCGATACAGAAATATTCTGGGTGATTACAGCAGGAGCAGTATTGTCAACCACAGTTACTATAGCAGTAGCCGAAGCAGTGTTTCCGCTCGCATCGGTTCCAGTCAAGGTAACAGTCTGCGCACCAACTTTAGAGCAATCAAATGAAGTTTTATCAATAGATAAAGTGAGGCTACAGTTGTCAGAAGAACCATTGTCAATATCGGCAGCGGTGATATTTGCATTTCCGTTGGCATCAAGTATTACGGAAATGTTCTTAGTGATAATGGTTGGAGCAGTGGTATCAGTTACAGTAATTGTTACCGACTTGGTGCTAACATTACCATTGGTATCTGTAGCAGTTACAGTTACAGTATTGTCACCAAGGTTCGAGCAATCGAAATTTACCTTACTTAGTTCAATGGTAGCGATTCCGCAGTTATCTGTTATACCGTTATCTACTTGATTACTAGTAATGGAGGCATTTCCGTTCGCATCAAGTGTTACCATTACGTTCTGAGTAATAATGGTTGGAGCAGTGTTGTCTATAATAGTAATCGTAGCAGGAGCTGAAGCAGAGTTTCCACTAGGGTCTGTTCCTGTTAACATAACTGTATGGGCACCTATTTGAGCACAATTGAACGATGTTTTATCTATGGAAAGCGTAATGCCACAGTTGTCATAAGATCCGTTATCTACTTGCGCAGCAGTAAGATTTACGTTTCCATTCGAATCAAGCGGAAGCGTAATGTTTTGTGTGATAATAGTAGGGGCGGTGTTATCAGCAATAGTAACAGTAGCAGTTTTAGAAGTAGAGTTTCCGTTTGCATCAGTAGCTGTTAATGTTACTGTTTGAGTGCCAACATCTGAACAACCGAAAGAAGTTTTATCAAGAGAAAGTGTGACTCCGCAAACATCAGAAGACCCATTGTCTATTTGTGCAGGGGTAATGGCTGCATTTCCGTTGGCGTCTAAATTTACCGTGATGTTTTTTGTATTTACTGTTGGAGGTGTGATATCGTTTATAGTAACAATAGCTGTTTTAGAAGTTGAATTTCCACTGGCATCAGAAACAGTAACGGTAACTATATTCTGCCCAATATTAGAACAGTCAAAATCAGTAATATCTACACTAACTTCAGTGATAGAACAATTGTCTTTAGTACAGGTTGCTTCTTGATAGTATGGTGCAGGGATAAAACTAGCAGGTTCACCAGCTCCAGGTACAAATCCACCTCCGAAGCCTCCATCGCCAAATCCTCCATCGCCAAACCCACCATCACCAATGTCGATAACAGCATCGTCACAAAGCACAAGTAGGTCAAGCGCATCTGCAATAGATGCTTGACCAAATTCGTCAAGATTTAAGGATATATTTTTGGTTACTACAGTAGGGGCGGTATTGTCAACTACATTCACATTAGCTGTAGCAGTTTTTGTGTTTCCACTGTTATCGGTTACAATCAGCGTTACTTGGTTGAAACCGAGATTTGAGCAGTCAAAGGTTGTTTTATTTAATGATAAGCTAATTGTTCCACAAGCATCGCTTGATCCATTATTTATCATTTGAGGTGTGATTGTGGCAATGCCGTTAGCATCTAAGGCTACCGTTATATTTTTAGCTTTTGCCACAGGAATGGTGTTATCCCTGATATAAACTATTGCAGTTGCCGTGGTTACGTTTCCACTTTGGTCTGTAACAGTAGCTGTAACAATGTTTTCTCCAATATTGGAACAATCGAAAGTCTTTTTGCTTATCACATAGGAGGCAATAGAGCAGTTGTCTGATGTACACGGCTTTGCAAAGAAAAAATCTTCGCCACCTTCATTTGGAGCAACAATACTCTCTATTTTCCCATCAGCATTAAGAGTATTTGGCCCATATAAACTAGAAATACCTCCAGTGCTACAATTAAAATCTAGTACATCGTTTGCTGATATAGTGACTGTTCCATTCATCAGCGTACGGATTACATTTTTCGTTACAACTACAGGAGGTGTAACATCCTTAATATTAATGTCAACTTGCTGAGTACAAGTATCGCCAAACTGATCGGTTGAAGTGATTGTAATCGTATTTAACCCTAAGTTTGAGCAGTCGAAGGTAGTTTGGCTTGCTGTGTGATTGATTACCCTTTGTACCTGAGCAAGATCAAGGTTGAAATCGCCTTGGTGATAGTTTTGTCCATCCAATGAATAACTGAACCAACCCGACAGGCCAAAACCAGAGTTTTTGTTATTCGCAGCTGTACCAACCTGAAAACCAAAATTATAGCTAGCCGGCATGTGTGTAATTTCTACCGTCTTACCAGTATTTCCAGATAACCCCACTATGGTACTCGCTATATTTGGGTTTTCTATATAGTATGACCAATTGGTATAATTATTTCCAACTAGGCCAGACTCATCTTTGTAGGTTCTGCCTAAGCCACTCCACTGTGTCCAATTAGATTTACTAGATAGGTATAGATTAACTTCCCATTGGTCTAATGGGTTACCTGTATTGGTCAAAGTACCTTTTAGGGTAGCAGTTCCATCTGCATTTTCAATAAATGAAGCTCCAGCACTAAATACAAAATCTGTAGTGCTTGAAGGGAATGGGTTATTGCTTAACCACATTGCATGACCATCACCAACCGCTGCAGTAGGCGTGTACGGAGTAGATGTGAAACAGTCATTTAAGTTAAGGGAGGCCAAATCAAGAGAGGCATTTCCAGCTGAGTTCAAGTTAAGAACTGGTGTAACTTGGGCATTGGCTGAAATAAACAAAGAAAACCAACACACAAGTGTTAGTAGACCTTTCTTAAAATTAAAAGCACTCCTGAAGACAGGATGGAGTACAGGTTTTAACATTTTATACACACGTTTTGGTTAAAAGCAATCTTTAATTTTTTCCTCAATAATGCCTTTGCCAGTTTTAAGAACAAATACACACTAATGTTCGGCTAGGCTTGAGGTGAAAGAGATTAAGTGAAAGGAATGCAAATATATAAAAATACGTATAATGTATACGGTATTTTGTTATTTAAATACATTTAACAACTTGAAGATCAGAATTGATGGTTATGGAATACAATCAGAAAGCTTGCTTTTGACTTCTGATTTTGCCATACCCTTATTCAGTCGTTTATTTCTATTAATCCCTGTTTTCAAATTTTATTCAACCCTTCTTACAAGGGCTGTGATATTTCAATTTATAGTTTCTTTTAAGCTGTTTCTCTAACTTGAATAAATGCTTCTTTACTAATCGGCATTTTAAAGCCCTTTTCAATTAAATAATTGTGTAGTGCTGCTTCTAATTTGTAGTCGAGTTCTAAAAAATGATCTAACAAACACCATGGTGAAACCTTCAATTCAACATAATTTTCATGGAGCTTAGTTACTATTATTCTTGATTTAGGAGATTTTAAAATATTAGTGTGCTCTTTCAGAAAAGTATTGATAGCCTCTTTTACATCAGACATATTTTCTGAATAACACACATTAAGTTTTAGGTCTAACCTAATTATGTTTTTGTTGCTCAGGTTATTCAATGTGCCAAATATGAATTGAGAATTGTCAACTAGAACCTTTTCGCCATCAATCGTTTTAATTTCGCTATTAATCCAGTTGCTAGATGTTACTGAACCTATTTCACCATTTATTTCAATGAAGTCACCTGTCTTAAAAGGCTTTACTGTCTTTAAGAAGATACCTCCTGAAAGATTAAGTATAGACGTTAAAAAGGGCGCTTTCATTTTATTTGTAATGGTTCTCATATGCGATACTTTGATGAAAGTTGTTTCAATCTCTGTACCAAATACACATATGTGTATGTATACCCTACCAGATACACATAAATTTATTAGGTATTTCTCTTAGCGTGCAGAAGCATCCCATTTTGGGAGTAAAATAAGGGTGTTGGGAATAATTAAATTCTGTAGGTGGCTTAATGCAAGGCTATTTTATCAATGATAATTACGCCCTTAGAACTCTTGTTAAATACAAAACGTATTTTTGCCAAAGCGTCAAGATTGAACTCTGGCGATTTAGCGTTTAATATTTCTTCATATATAAAGAAGGTGTTGTAAACGGCTTCAGAAGTTTTGGTGGATTGAAGACTAGGGTTTTTCAGAACGTCAACTGTAAGCTGTCTTTGCAAATAACTGTATTCACTTAAGCTAAACTGTACTGTGTGGCCAGTATCATCGGTGAGTAGGATTGTGAAGTCAATAGGTTCTGGTGCTTTTTTGTCATCATCCTCTTCCTTTTTACTTTCTTCTGTTTCCTCATCGTTCTTATTTGAATTGTTTTGGTCATTGTCCGAGTCATTATTCTCGTTCGAATTTTCGTCAGCTTTCTTTTTATCTCTGTCTTTATCTGGGTAAGAGCTTTCTTTAGATTCGGCCAATTCGAAAGTAAGTGCGGTTGATTGCGGTAGTTTTTGTTGATCGCCAACAGAAAATTCAATCCAAGCGGTTTGGCTTTCATAAGCTAAACTGTCCCATCCTACATATACAGCTTGAGTTGCCTTGTTGCCCCATTTCATGCCTACCAACTGTTCTCTCCAAACGGTTAGGTTTTCAGAGGTTACTTTTCCTCCACTTGAATTAGTGGTAAGGTCTAAGTCTTCATCGAAATCGGCAATGACTTTCCAATCTGATGATTCGTATTGGTTGAGGTAAATAGTAGGAGGAAGCCAATTGTTACCGCTTCGATGGTCTTTGAATAGAACTTCATATTCTTTTTTGCCTTGCAATGTGACTTGCAAGAATGCACTTATATATACTTTACCAATTTCCAATTGATCTTCCATCGGTAACAAAGCTTTTTTATTCAGAAGAGAACCATAGGGTTGTCCTGAATCTGAATTGCCCCATGTGGTGTTGAATTGCCCATGATTTGCACCATATATATAGATAGCCGATTTGAAATGATAGAGGGAATCGGTGAATTTGACTCTTTCGTATTGTCTTAAGCCTGCAAACGACTGAACGTCACCATCATTTGCGCCATGTAAAACCAAGTAGTTTAAATTTTCTAATGGCGTTTGAGTTTCTCCTGGTTTGTATTGTCCATCTACAGGAGCAATAGCTACAACAGATTTTATATTAAAGTCGAAGTCGAATTTTTGCTTGGCGTCATCTGGATAGAACTGCAATTTGTTGAAGAAGCCAGCCACCGCAGCTGCTTCGCCACCCCGCGAATGCCCCATTACAGCAATATTTTCTAGGTCAACTTTATTTTGAAAAATATGGTCACTTTCATTATTCCACTTTCTCCAGTATTTTAGGTGCTCTAAAAGCAACCAGCCTCGGGCATCATTTTCCTCATCCAAGCCATCACCAAACATGTCTTTCCACGAGCTGTTGATGAAATTTTCATCTACACTCACCATTATCATTCCTTGGCTGGCCAGGAGTTTTCCTAAGTATTCATAACCGGGGTCTGAAAAATCTTCCATACCATGATTGCCATGAACAATTAATGCTAGAGGAAAAGGTCCATCACCTTCAGGATACCAAACTCGCCCATTGATAGGTAGTGCTTCTTCATCGAACCCCCAAAAGCGAGTGCGTAGTTTTCCTGCAAAACCTTCCCAATTGTCTAATAAGCGAGAGCCGTCTACTGAATCCGTAACAATCGTGACTTCTTCGGCAAATTCTTTTCGCTGTTTGTCATTTCCGCTACCATAAGTGAGGTAAGCAACCTTGTACTCACCTTCTTCGGCAGGATTTGGGGCTTGAATTAATGGGGCTTTGTAAGGAGAGGTTTGGGCTGCATCAATGTGCGCTATTTCTGGTAAGTTTCCTGTGTCGAACAACCAAATAAGGCCCCAGACTAAGCCTGCTAAACCAATAAGGCTGCCCAAACTTGATACGATAAGTTGATAAATAGAAAGTGTACTTCTGTTCTTTTTTGTAAGCGAAAACAAACCTGCGCCCGCTAATCCTGAAAAACCTATAACGAGCAATGGAAATTTTACGGCCAAGCTATCTCCAAAAATCATGGTGGTTAAAAAGAAAGCACCTGGCAACACCCATAGAAAATTCTTGGGTAATTTTTTAAGAATAAGGAGCAACAGAATTAAACTGGCACTACACAGAAATGCAAGAATCAGTCCGAGGGCTAAAGGAATTAGACCGATTGGTGTACCGGGCTCTAACACGAACATGAACATTGCTCCTAAAACCCAAATTACCACTGCGGTTGTGGCGATGGCTTTGTTAGCGCCTTTCCAAGCAATTTTCCCGGGGGTTATTTTTAATAAGAAAGATTTAACTGCTCTAGAAATACGTTTAAAGAAATTGCGCATAACGAATTAAGGTTTCCAAAATCTACTTATAAATCATTGATTATCAAATCAGATGGTTTATAAGTGTAATTATTTCAGAAAAGAGAATTACTCAAATTGTAGCGATGCACTTTAGTTCAATGGCAATTGGGGTAGGGAGGGAGTTAATTTCAACAGTTGTACGACAAGGTTGATTGTCGTTAAAGTATTCCGCGTAGATGCGATTATAGGTTTTGAAATCAGCCTTCATGTTGGTCAGAAAAACGGTAACATCTACCAACTGATCCCAGCTGCTTCCAGAATCTTCAAGAATGAGCTTTACATTTTTGAAAACCGAATGACACTGGGCTTCAATATCGTAAGAGAGAATATTGCCTTCACCATCTAATTCAACTCCAGGGATGTTTTTTGTACCTCGTTCTCTTGGGCCAACGCCAGAAAGAAATAGGAGGTTACCTACTTTTCGCGCATGCGGATATAAGCCTACAGGCTCTGGTGCTCTATTTGAATTTAGCTTGTCGCTCATTGTCTTATGTTATTGTGGAACCCAAATGTGTTTGGCGGAAATGCTCTCTAATCTAGTCGGAATCGTAATCTTTTCATTCGATTTACAATAGAATACAAAGCCTTTATATGAGGTGCTGTATTTATAAACGTCTTTAAAAAATAGTTTACTCTGATGCTCAATTACTAAACCGTCATCCATTTTTGAAAGCATTCGGCTAAAATCATTGGCTTCGATTTTGACAATTGCGCCAGATGCTTTTATGGCTTGTTGAATAGCGGCTTGTGCTGCGGCTGCTGTGCTCATTTTAAATGCTTTACAAGTTCAATGCGATAGTTCTCAAGTTCGTCTTTTGGTTTCACATTAAAAATATCGAAGCCGTTTTTAAGTGCAAACGCTAACATTGCTTTATGGCGGTTTAATGTTTTAAAACGAATTTTGGAATAACCTTTATCTAAGGCCCACACTTCCATTTCATTGGCTAGGGCCTTAGCTACGCCAAGTTTTCTGTATTCTGGTAAAACACCACCCAGCCAACTATAAAATGAGCCGTCTTTGTGTTTATGGTAACCCAATTTGCAACCTACCATGGCGCCATCAATTTTAGCCAATAATACGATATGGGCTTTATTCTTGATTTTTCCCTCGTAGTAATCTGAATCCAACAGTGGATCAAATTCAGGAACACTTTCTAAGACCTTTAATGCCTCTGAAAGTGTTCCGTGATAAATTTCTATAGCCATTTGAAATTAAGCGTTCATTATGCTTTCAATCTCCTCGGCCTCAATCGGGATGTTACGCATTAGGTTGAACGTACCATCTTTCGTAATTAATTCATCATCTTCTAATCGAATACCAAGCCCTTCTTCTGGAATATAAATACCCGGCTCAACTGTGAATACCATGCCCTCTTTAAACTCTGTATAAATGCTGGCTACATCATGGACATCCAAACCTATGTGGTGAGAAGTGCCATGCATGAAATATTTTTTATAAGCGGGCCAATCTGGGTTTTCATTAGCTACATCAGTTTTGTCAATTAAGCCCAAACCGATTAGTTCGCTCGTCATAATTTTACCCACTTCTTTATGGTATTCAGGAATCCTATTCCCTGGCTTCAGCATAGCGGTGGCTTCTTTTTTCACTCTCAAAACAGCATCGTAAACCGCGCGTTGTCTTTTCGTGAATCTGCCATTGACAGGAATTGTGCGCGTCATATCCGCATTGTAGTTGGCGTATTCTGCTCCAACATCCATCAATAATAAATCACCATCTCTCAATTGGTCTTTATTTTCAACATAATGAAGAACACAAGCATTTGGCCCACCACCAATAATTGGAGTATATGCAAACCCTTTAGATTTTCTTTTTACAAATTCATACTGAAATTCAGCTTCTACCTCGTATTCCCAAACGCCCGGCTTGGTTAAGCCTAGTACTTTTCTGAAAGCTTTTTCAGTAATATCACAGGCAGTTTGCATGAGTTCGATTTCTCTTTTCTCTTTAACTGTTCTCAGGTCGTAAATAATTGGTGCTAGTCTTTCATACTCATAGTTTGGGTAGTTGGCATGACACCATTTCGTAAATCTATCTGTGCGGGTTTCTACCTCAGTGGCATTACGAATATGCTCATTATTATAAAGGTAGATGTGCTCTGTTTCGGCAAGAATGGTGTTGAAAGTGTTCTCGAACTTGTCATTCCAAATCACCGTCTGAATGCCTGAGGTTTCCGTGGCCTCCTCTTGTGTGTATTTATGTCCTTCCCAAACGGCAATATGCTCATTGGTTTCTCTTACAAACAATACTTCTCTGAATTTAGGGTCTGGAAAATCAGGAGCAATCAATAGTATGGATTCTTCTTGATCGATTCCCGAAAGGTAGAGCATGTTGCTATTTTGGCGAAATGGCATGGTGCCATCTGCATTGGTGGGCATAATATCGTTAGAGCAAACTACAACAACTGAGTTTGGCTTTAAACGGGCTTTTAGTTTTTCTCTATTTTTAATAAACAGGTCTTTTCCTATTGCTTCGTATCTCATAATCTATGTTTTTATGAATTCAGACGAAATAACTAGGAAAAAGGGAGAAAAGGAAGGAAAGCTCATTAAGTCTTATTGACTATTCATTTATGGTTTCATCTTGTAAGAAATCATTTTTTAAATAGCCCATCTGTTTCTTATTTACCTTTTTGCCTTACCTTTGTGTAGAATTAGTCTAAATAAGGATAGTCAATTGAATCTCGCCCCACTTTACATCTGTTTTCCGCAGTACTTAATTCAGCAGGGTTTGCTGGCTTTGGCCAATAATAGCGGTCATTTTAGTGAGGTGAAGGTATTTAAACACACGTCTGAACTTAAGAAGTTGATTGGGAGTCATGAAACGGAAACTATAATCTTAGACTACCAAAATGAAGACGAAGGCTTTGTGCACGAACTTAGCCGATGGATTCAGACGCATCCTAACCTGAATGTGCTGGTTATTACTGATGATGTAGACAGTAATAGAATACGCAGCGTACTGAAAATGGGAGTGAATGGCTTTTTAACCAAATCTTGTAGTGAAGACGAAATTCTTGAAGCCATAAGCGCAATCAAAAATGGTAAGACATTCTACTGCAATAGAGTGCTAAAAGCGTTGGTTGAAGAAGGTAATGAGTTTTTTGAACTTTCTGAACGAGAGAAGGAGGTAGTGAAGCTGATTGCTGCTGGAAATTCATCTTCTGAAATTGCAGATATACTCAGTATTAGCATTCATACGGTAAACTCACACCGCAAAAACATACTTAAAAAGCTGAAACTCAAATCTCCTACAGAGCTTATCATCTTTGCTGCCGAACAAGGCTGGGTGAGCTTAGAACGTAAATAAGTCACTAATGCTAGTGATTATTTTCCCTAGCAATAGCGATTGTAAGCCAACTTAAAAGCCAGCTACCTTTGTGTTATTAAGAATCAATCTAAATAACACTCGTGCGCAGCGCTATTATTCTCATATTTATTCTCATTTGTTCTACCGTTTTTGGGCAGAAAATTACATTAAGAGACCAAACTACGGGCGATTTAATTGAAGGAGTGGCCTTTATGTTTCAGCCTTTAAATGGCACTTACAGTGGGCAAGTTATTTCCAATAATCTTGGTGTGGTTGAACTGAAATTGATCGACTTCCCTATCGTCATAAAAACCCAACATGTTGGTTATCAGTCCTATTCAGATACATTAAAAACTTCTAAAGATTATTTGATTCACCTTATGCCAAAAAAGGTTCAGCTCGGTGACTTTATTGTTACAGGACAGTTTAATCCTCAATCTGCTGAACAATCGGTATTCACCGTGAAGGTGATTGACCGAGAGGAAATAAAAGCACGAGGAGCGGTGAGTTTATCTGAAGCGCTTTCCAACACTTTAAATATTCGTGCATCTCAAGATTTGGCCATCGGAAGCTCCGGAATTAGCATGCAGGGAATTTCTGGTCAGAATGTAAAGATTCTTCTAGACGGAGTTCCTTTGGTTAACCGAAACGGAAACGGAAATGCGGCCGACCTTTCTCAAATCAACCTAAATAACATTGAAAGAATTGAGATTGTGGAAGGCCCAATGGCGGTGAACTATGGTGCGAATGCTTTGGCCGGGGTAATCAATCTTATTTCTTATAAAGACGCACAAAACACCACCGAAATTTCAGTGGGTATACAAGAAGAAACCGTAGGCTCTGAGTTTGGGGCAGATGAAGGAAAGCACATTCAAAGCATAGATGTAAGGCAACAAATTGCTAAGCAATGGTTTGGGCAAATAGGAGTATTGCATAACGATTTTAAGGGTTTTCAAGGAAATCAAACAGGCCGACCAAGGGAATGGAACCCTAAAGAGCAATATCAGGGCAATGCGCTACTTCGATTTAGCCCAGAAAATCACTCCATTTATTATAGATTAGATTATTTAGACGAGACGATCAATGACCTCGGTAAATCAAATAATAATTATTTACCCTCAGGAGAAAATCAGCCTTTCGCTATAGATGAAAAGTACTTAACTCAGCGTGCTATTCATCATATTCAAGCTGAAGGCAAACTCCCTTTTTTGAGCCGCTACAATGCTTTTGCCTCTTATTCTGACTTTGAAAGAATAAAGAGAAAAGTTTCGAAAAACCTGGTTACAGGTGAAGAACAGTTAACCACTGCTAATGGCGACCAAGATGTAAGTACATATAATGTATGGGAATTCGGAGGTGCTGGATATTTATCTTTTTCCGATAAAATTGATCTTCAGACAGGTTATAATGTAAGCTTTGAAAAAGTAGGTGGTGGAAGAATTCAGGAAGGCGAACAAGAGATTAACGATTTGGCTATTTATGGTTCGCTCGAGTGGAAAATGGCTGAGAATATTCTTGTTCGTCCAGGCCTACGCTTGGCTTCAAATAGTGCTTTCGGAACACAGCTAGTTCCTTCGGCACAAATCAAGAAATCGTTTGAGGGGAATGCAGATTTAAGACTTTCTTATGGAAGAGGCTATCGTGCGCCTTCTGTTCGGGAACTCTATTTTGAGTTTGTTGACTCGAACCATAGAATTTTTGGGAATGAAAATTTAACGCCAGAGTTTTCTCATCATTTAAGCTCTAATTTCACTAAATCTTACGAGGTAGGAAATGCTAAATCAGAAGCTGCAATTAACCTCTTCTACAATACGATTGACGACCAGATTGGGATCGCCCAATCAGCCTCTGATGCAACGGCTACCACCTATGTCAATATTGATAAATACAAAACCTTAGGGCTTGGTGTAAACCAGAAAATGGAGTGGGAGAAGCTCAAAACGAGTTTTGGGATTTCATATGTTGGTAGGTATAACCGTTTAGACGAAAATCAGCAAAATGATTTAAACAAGTTTTTCTATACACCAGAACTCAATGGAAATATTCAGTACGATTGGGCTGCGATTGGAACAAAAATCAATGTTTTCTACAAATACACAGGAGCATTAAGAAACTACATTTTCTCGGAAAATACTGCTGGTGAACAAGAGGTAACCATTGGTGAAGTGGAGGGCTACCACTGGCTAGATTTAACCTTATCCAAAACCTTTTTCACCCATTTTGATATGGTGTTTGGGGCAAGAAACTTACTAGATATTCAAAGAATCAATAACTCAGGAGTTTCAGGCGGAACACACTCTGGCGGTGCTTCTGTGCCTGTATCCTACGGAAGAAGCTATTTCATAAAATTAAACTATAACCTAAAATTAAAATGACGAACAGTAAATACACCTTGAAGCTAATTCTTGCTTTAGTAGCCATTGGCTTCTTAAATGCTTGCGATTCTGAAGATGATCAACCTAAAGTTGACCCTGCAGTTTCAAGCGCAATTATAGATGCAGAAGTGGGAGGGGCTGATCAACCTAACCAAGTTTTTATCGATTTTTCTTCTAAAACTCAAACAGTAGTTAATCGTGCTTCTTGGGATTTAGGTTTCTATGCGGGTAGCGAGTTTAGAGTGATTCTGAACAACCCTGCAAGTATGCTTGCTCAGGCAATTGACAAAACTGATTTGACCGAAGTTACTGCTGAAGATACCGTAGGAATGGGGGCTCAAATGGATATTGATGCCATCTTCGGTTCATTGTTTGGAGCGCCAGCGGAATGGTTACCTCTAGCCCAAACTTGGATGGATCAGCCAGATGGATCTTTAGAAGGAACTGCCATTGCTGAAGTATCTACTATAGCTGAGCAAAACAAAGTTTACATTATCAATCGAGGTAAAAATGCTGATGGATCAGGCCGAGGATGGATGAAAGCTCGATTCTTGAGAGAGGGTAGTGGGTATAAAATGCAATATGCAGAAATCAATTCAGCAACTTTCAGTGAAATACAGATTAATAAAGACAGTAACTACAATTTCAATTACGTCAACTTTAATCAAGGTTTGGTGAGTGTAGAACCAGAGAAAACTAAATGGGACATTTGCTTCACAATTTTCACTAACCTTTTACCTATTGACGCCACTTCCAAGATACCTTATGCTTACAAAGATTTTGTGATTCAAAACAGAGCAAATGTGGAAATAGCTGAAGTATCTGTATCGGATTATGCTTATGAAGATTTCACATTTACCAACTCCACTGACTTAAGTTACTCTTCAGATTTAGCTACAATTGGAAGCGATTGGAGGATTGTTGCCCAGCCTGGCTCTGATCAAGAAACCGGAGTGAATCCAGATATATTCTATGTGGTGAAAGATAGTGATAACAACTATTACAAACTGAAATTCACCAGAATGTTATACCCAATTTCTGGTGAAAGAGGCTACCCTCAAATTCAGTATGATTTATTGGTTCAATAAGAACAACAAGGTCAAAAACTCAAATCATTCAAGTTTAACTAAGTATTAATACACATTCAAATAATAAGTAAAATGAAGAATATACTGATTTGCCTTATGCTGATGATGTCAACTATTGCATTGGCACAGAATAAAAAGAAGCAAGATCAACAAGCCATTAAAGAGATGTGTGGCTGTTATGAAATCACTTTCAACTTTGCGGAAACTTTTGATTATCAGAGAGATTATCAGTTTCATGACAACTATAGAACCAAAGGGTTTGAGTGGGTGCAACTAATAAAAGATGATAAGGATGAAATCTCTATGCAACATTTGTTGATCGTAGGTGGTGGTCAAATTGTTAAGCACTGGAGACAAGATTGGCTTTATGAGAACACAGAGCTTTACAGCTATGTTAAAGACAATGGATGGAAGCTTCACACTTTGCCAAAATCAGCAGTGAAAGGGCAGTGGTCGCAAAAGGTTTACCATGTAGACGACAGCCCCCGTTATGAGAGTTCCGCATCTTGGGTGCATGTAGATGGAAAACATTATTGGGAAGGCGCTTCAGACTCACCTTTGCCAAGAAGAGAATATTCAAAGCGAAGTGATTACAACGTTATGCTTCGTACCAATAGGCATGAGCTTACAGATTTTGGGTGGATTCATGAGCAAGACAATGGAAAGGTAAATCGTACCGAAAAAGGAGATGAGCTTTTAGCTGAAGAGAAGGGAATGAATGTATACACGAAAGTGGAGGATAGTAAATGTGTTGCAGCACAAGAGTGGTGGAAGAAAAATGAGCAGTACTGGGCTGATGTGAGATCTGTTTGGGCTGAAGTTTATGCTGCTAACCCTGATTTTAGTTATGCACAAAGTCTTGATGATAAAATGCTTTATGAAGTACTTTTTGCTTTAGGTGATGAAATGGCTACTGCCGAGAAATACAATAGCACAGAGGTACAGGCTAAAGTATCAGAAATCATTAAATCTTATATGGATTAGGTTGTGTAAAAGCTGGGTGAAAGTCCGTCAAGGGAATTTTAAACAAGAGTTTTTGCCATTTAGAGCACTTCAGAAGAGGTGCTCTTTTTGTTTTAATTCAGGTATAAAAAAACACGTACCGATTGAAAAATCGATACGTGTATAACTGCTAACTAACTAAAACTATTACTAATTCTTTTACTGGATAGTTACGTTAAAAGTAACGCTAATGTCAGTTTCTCCGCCAGCGTTAGTTGGGTCGCCACCGCTAACTCCAGTAGCATCTTTATTTGGTTCGTGAATAAGAAGTACTTGTAAAGTTCCTGTACCTGCTGCACCAACTAAAACAGAGCCCGATAAACCAATTGGTTTTCCATTAACATCAACATCTTGGGCATCATACTGATAAGTGAAATTGATATTGTTGGCAATAAAGAATACTTGATGCTCATCACCTTCTTCCTGTACTTCCAAAGTGATGTTTTCTGCAGGAGATTCTGCTTCATTTAGAAAAGCTACACTTACATCATACGAACCGTTGGCGGCTAATACTGGGTTGGTAATTTCAGGATCATTTCCTCCTGTGCCATCAAGGTCTTTGAAAGTAGCTGTTACTACCTCACCCGCATTAGGTCCTGTTCCTGTAAAAGTTACCCTCAAAGTGGTGATTAATTCTTCTTCATTTACTGGTTCAGGATCGTCAGAACCACAGGCCGTTGTAGTCAAAATAGCTGCAAATACGGCTAAGGAATAAAGCTTGATACGTGTGAGTTTCATAATTATTAAACGTTATATTTTTAAATATACTTAAAGATCAGTTCTAAATCGAATGCAATATATGCAACGATAGTGCAAGTGCAACATTGTTGCAAGGGTTTGAAATTATTTTTCTCTTAATTCTTTATTAGTGGTAAATAAGGCTTGTAGTTTGGTGAATGGGAGAAACAAAAAATGGCCACTGAAAGCGGCCATTTTTTGTTATATAAAAGAATAAATCTTTATTAGTTCAAATGTTTTTTAACATCAACATAAGGTAAGTCAAAGGCTTCAGCAACAGCTTTATATACCACGTCTCCTTTGATTACGTTTAAGCCTAATTCTAGCTCTCTGTTTTCATTACATGCTTTTTTCCATCCTTTATTTGCCAATTGAATAGCGTAAGGTAGGGTTGCGTTAGTAAGTGCCACAGTAGAAGTGTAAGGTACTGCACCAGGCATGTTAGCTACACAGTAGTGAACAATATCGTCAATAATGAAAGTAGGATTCTCATGAGTTGTTGGTTTACATGTTTCAATACAACCACCTTGGTCTACCGCAACGTCAACAAGAACAGTTCCTTTTTGCATGTCTTTCAACATGTCTCTTGTAATCAAGTTAGGCGCTTTTGCACCAGGAATTAGTACCGCACCAATAATCAAATCCATCATCGGAATTAACTCACGAATGTTTACTTCACTAGAATAGCGAGTTACCACGTTTGCAGGCATTACATCGTTTAAATAGCGCAAGCGGTCAAGGTTGATGTCCATAATGGTTACTTGAGCACCAAGACCAGCAGCCATTTTAGCAGCTTGAGTACCAACAACTCCACCGCCTAAAACAAGCACTCTACCCGGGCTAACACCTGGTACACCGCCAAGCAATACACCTTTACCTTTAATAGGTTTTTCAAGGTATTTAGCGCCTTGTTGTGTAGCCATTCTACCTGCTACTTCCGACATAGGAATCAAAAGAGGTAAAGAGCGATCAGCTTTTTCAACCGTTTCGTAAGCCAAACAAACTGAACGATTTTCAATCATCGCTTTAGTCAATGGCTCATAAGAAGCAAAGTGGAAATAAGTGAATAACAACTGATCTTCTTTGATCAATTTATATTCGCTTTCAATCGGTTCCTTCACCTTCATGATCATTTCCGCAATGTCATATACAGCTTCGATAGTAGGCAATATTTTAGCCCCTACACTTTCGTATAATTCATTTGGGAAACCACTATTGAAGCCCGCATTATCCTGAACATAAACCGTGTGACCACGCTTAATAAGTTCTAAGGCACCACCCGGGGTTAAAGCAACCCTGTTTTCATTGTTTTTAATTTCGATTGGTACACCAATGATCATGATATCTGAATTTTAATGTTACTCGGCAAATATAGTAAGCTAGACATCAAACGATGGCAAAGTCAGAGAAAAAAGAGTCCGCTGATATAAAAGGTTTTTATTTAGGGGTTTATAGTCACTTTGATGAAAAATTTTATCTCAAGGTTAATGAGGAATAAAATTTCGTTCGAACAACTTATTCAAAATAATATATTGAAATTGTTGATTTTAATATATTTTATTCTGTATTGCCGTTTGTAATTTAGCTTACGCCAAATTTGATTCGTATCTGTAAAATTGTATTTTTGTTCACATTCGGGTAAAACGTGCTTTAAAAATTTAACATATAAGATCTTGGGAGCGACTAAAACAGATAAAAAACTGAGCATAGGGGTAGAAGAGATATTGAACGATTACCGTTTGGCATGCGAAAGCAGAGAAGCGAGTTTGATGGGGCGAAAGGAAGTTTTCATGGGGAAAGCTAAATTTGGCATTTTTGGTGATGGTAAAGAGGTAGCTCAAATTGCCATGGCCAAGGCTTTCAAAAAAGGAGATTTCCGTTCAGGATACTACCGCGATCAAACCTTTATGTTTGCTATTGGTCAGCTTAGTGTTCAGGAATACTTCGCTCAGTTGTATGCTCATACCGATGTTGAAGCAGAACCTGCCAGTGGAGGAAGATCCATGAACGGCCACTTCGGTACTCGACTTTTAGATGAAAATGGAGAATGGAAGAAGCAAACGGAAATGAAAAACTCCAGTGCAGATATCTCACCAACTGCTGGTCAAATGCCAAGACTTTTGGGTTTGGCTTATGCTTCAAAGCTCTATCGCCAAAATAAAGATTTACATCAATTCTCTGATTTCTCGATAACAGGAAATGAAGTAGCCTTTGGAACAATTGGTAACGCATCAACCTCTGAAGGTCCGTTTTTTGAGTCGATTAACGCTGCTGGGGTGCTGCAAGTACCAATGGTGATGTCCGTTTGGGATGATGAATATGGTATTTCAGTACCTAAAGAATACCACACTACAAAAGGAAGTATATCTGAGTTTTTAGCTGGAATACAGCGCACAAAAGACAAACCTGGTTTTGAGGTGTTTGTGGTGAAAGGCTGGGATTATATGGCATTGGTCGAAACTTTTGAAAAGGCCGCCAAAATAGCGCGAGAAGAACATGTGCCTACCTTTATTCACGTGGTTGAAATGACACAGCCTCAAGGCCATTCGACTTCTGGTTCTCATGAAAGATATAAATCAAAGGAAAGGCTTCAGTGGGAAGCTGATTTTGATTGCCTCAAAAAAATGAGGGAATGGATTCTAGAAAATGAATTGGCGCAAGAAGCTGACTTAGATATAATAGAAAAAGAAGCCAAAGAAGGTGCGAAGTCGGCAAAAACTGCTGCATGGAATGCCTTTATGCAAGACATAAAAGCCGAGCAAAATGAGGCGGTTGCAGCGATCGAGAAATGTGCTGAAGACAGTAATTTTATCGGAGAAATACACCAAGCGGCATCTGACCTAAAGAAAACGATGAATCCAATTCGATTGGATTCGATCAAAGCGGTTAAAAGAGTGCTTAGGCTGACTCGTTCAGAAAATACTGAAGCAAGAACGGAGTTAGCGGCTTGGCTTAAAAATGCCTTAGCGAAAAACGAAGAAAGATTCAGTTCACATCTTTTAAGCGAGTCTGCAAAGTCAGCTTTAAAAGTGGATGAAATTAAAGCAGAGTTTTCAGATGAATCTCCGCTGGTCGATGGTCGAGAAGTGCTTCAAGCATGTTTTGATGCCGCTTTAGCCCGCGATCCTAGGGTTTTTGCCATTGGTGAAGATGTAGGGAAAATCGGAGATGTAAACCAAGCCTTTGCTGGCTTGCAAGATAAATACGGACAGTTAAGAGTTACCGATACTGGTATTCGCGAAGCCACCATTATTGGACAAGGAATTGGCGCGGCACTTAGGGGCTTAAGGCCAATTACCGAAATTCAGTATTTGGATTACTTACTCTATGCTATTCAGATTCTTTCTGATGACCTAGCCTCTCTTCAGTACAGAACTGCTGGTGGCCAGAAGGCACCATTGATTATTAGAACAAGAGGGCATAGACTTGAAGGTGTATGGCATTCAGGGTCGCCAATGGGTATGATTTTGAGCAGCTTACGCGGAATTCATGTGTTAGTGCCTCGAAATATGACGCAAGCAGCTGGGTTCTATAACACCATGCTAAAAGCAGATGAGCCAGCATTGATTATTGAATGTTTGAATGGTTACCGCCTGAAAGAACGAATTCCGAATAATATTGGTGAGTTCACATTGCCTTTGGGTATCCCTGAAGTGTTGAAAGAGGGTACCGATATGACTATTGTTACATACGGTTCAATGTGTAGAATTGTAATGCAGGCTGCCGAAGAACTAGAGGAGATTGGAATTTCAGTAGAGGTGATCGATGTTCAGACTTTACTTCCTTTTGATGTTCATCATTCAATAGTGGATTCAATTAAGAAAACTAATAGGGTGATTTTTGCTGATGAAGATGTACCTGGAGGTGCTTCCGCTTTTATGATGCAGAAAGTAGTGGAGGAGCAAGGTGCTTACTTCTATTTAGATTCTCAGCCAGTAACCATTGCAGCAAAAGAGCACAGGCCAGCATACGCTTCTGATGGAGATTATTTCTCTAAGCCAAGTGTTGAAACTGTTTTCGACACGGCTTATGCGTTAATGAATGAGGTAGATCCAGTTAAATTCCCAGAATTATACTAATAAGGATATTAAAGCCGTAAAGTGGCTTTTAAGTAAAAGGAAAGGCTTTACCATATGGCAAAGCCTTTCCTTTTTTATTGAATAATGGTTGTTTAATTTTCTGTTTCTGCGGCAATGTTGGCTCTTTCTGCATTTGCCCAATTTCTCAGCTTTTCAATTTGCTCGTCAGAAAGTTCGGCATCTTTGTGCATTGGGAGGTAGTTAGGTAGTGGCATTTCACGCTTTTCAACCAACTCGACTACTTCCTCTAATTTATGGTCACGTCTACGGGCAGTATAAGTACCCCATAATGAAAAGTTTAATTCGTCTCTGCCGTGTTCAATATGATCGCCAATCCACCAACTTAAAGGAGCAACGTTTGAATACCAAGGGTAACGTGGTTGATCTGAGTGGCAATCATAACAAGATGTTTTTAGCATGGCAGCAATTTCATCATCTATATTCAGGGAAAGAATGATGTCGTTATCAGTAACTGGCTCACTTATTTTTTCAGGGCGATTGATAAATTGAATAACAACAAATGCAAAAAGAATGAAGAGAAGAATGTAGCGGAGTATTTTTTTCATGGTTAAGAATTAGCAGTTGAACATTCGGTGCTCATTCAAATATGAAAAATATTTCTGTATAAAATTAGGCGCTTGTATAAAAAATGGAAGTCGCAGCCTTTATACACTGCGACTATTGTTGGTATTCTTAGAAGATAAAATTCAGAAATTCATAAACTCCCCAGAATAGTAAAAGAGAGACTGCTGTACTGGCAGTAATTAGAAGTAGTGTTCTTTTTCTTTCTTCTAATTGCTCTTGTTGAATTTGTGTTCTGATTTTTTTTGACACTATAGTACTCAGCTTTTTGAAAGTGTATTTGCGCCCAGAGGGTTGGATGAATTTATTTGCTGACTGGATGTTAAAAGAGCCTCCTCTGTTTAGTAGAGCCCTATTATTCATCATTCTGTTGTTCGCATCTAATATGAAACCTAATCCGCTTGCCATGATTTTTTTAAGTTTAGTGACATGTAGGTTTTCGTGAAAAATTACGTTTGGGTTCCTGGCTGAGGGTAAGTGGTAGGAGACTTGGGTGAAGGGGTCTCGGTGATGTGTAAGATCTATCTTGCCACTTCTAATTCTAAATTTTCATGTAGATCCCCTGAATTTATTGAGAAGAAGGAGTTTTAATGAGTTTCGAAAACCATTTCTGGTTCTTCTACATCAACAGTTCCGTTTTCATTGATAGACTTTAGTGTAACCGTTTTTAGCTCATTGATGAGCATTGGGTCATATTTAGCGGAAACGCGCACATAGTTTTCAGTAAAGCCGTGCATCATACCGTTCTCAATATCATTCTCAAAAAGAACAGTTGCAGTAGACCCCAGATTCTCTCTATAGAATTGCTGTTTCTTTTTCTCTGAAAGAATTCGAAGCATTTTCGAGCGCTCTTTTCTTTCTTTTAAAGGAACTCGCCCTTCCATTTCTGGTGCAGCGGTATTTGCCCTTTCAGAATAAGTGAAAACGTGGAGGTAAGAAATGTTTAACTCGTTTAAGAAGTTATAAGTATCTAAAAAGTCCTCATGCGTTTCGCCCGGAAAACCAACTATAACATCCACACCAATACAGCAGTTTGGCATCAGTTGCTTGATTTTGTTGATTCTGTCCTCGTACAGCTCCCTCAAATAGCGTCTACGCATTCGTCTGAGCGTTTTGTTATTCCCCGATTGCAACGGAATATGGAAGTGAGGTACAAAACGTTTTGAGGTTGAAGTAAACTCAATGATCTCGTTGGTAAGCAAATTGGGCTCGATGGAAGAGATTCGTATACGGTCAATGCCTTCTACTTCATCAATGGCTTTTACCAAGTCTACAAAACGTTCAGTTCTTTTTCCGTCTTGAATTCCGAAATCGCCAATGTTTACACCGGTAAGTACTACCTCTTTCACTTCTGAAGCAGCAATTTCTCGTGCCGAATTCAAAATATTCTCCACACTGTCGCTTCTGCTTTTGCCGCGCGCCAAAGGAATGGTGCAAAATGCACAATGATAATTACAGCCGTCTTGTACTTTTAAGAAAGTACGTGTTCTGTCATTAATAGAGTAAGCATTATTAAAGGCTGTCGCTTCTTTAATTTCAGAAGCTAACACCTGTGTGTTTTCTGGCTTTACAAAGCCATCTAGTAATTCAATAAGTCTGAATTTTTCCGCAGCACCTAAAACTGCATCTACACCTGGAATTTCTGAAATTTCTTTAGGTTTTAGTTGTGCGTAGCAGCCAATAATAGCTACATAACCGTTGGGGTTTATGTTTTGAGCTTCGCGAACAATCTTCGCACACTTTTTATCTGCATTATCAGTTACCGAACAGGTGTTGATAATGAAAATATCGGGTGTTTCAGAAAACTCTACCTTTTGATAACCCTTTTCAGCAAACTGACGGGAAATGGTGGAGGTTTCTGAAAAATTCAGCTTACAGCCTAATGTATAAAATGCTACTTTTCTCATTTCGGGCTGCAAATCTAAGCATTTAACTTAGTATTCAGAAGTATTAAGCTTGAAGTGAGTCTGTTTCAGGTTATGCTTTGGATTTTGAAGTTGAAAATACTTTGTTGTATCTGATTTTAAGGTGTTTTTCGTTTTTTTGAAAAAAGTAGGGTAAAAAATCACCCTGTTTCTGAATTATTTGCTGTAATTCACTTAGTTTTGGGTGTAAATTTTAACCAATCAGTTCTATCGTATGTTAAATCAACGTCAGCGAGCGCTTAATATCGTTCAAACAAGAACTACAGAGCGCGTTTTCGCCCCTGCAGACAAAATTTCAGATTTCTTTGCCGATGATGTATTCACACTTGAGAAAATGAGGTCAACTTTGACTCCAGAAACGTTCAAGAAAGTTGAAGCGGTAATAAAGAAAGGAAAAAAAATAGACCTAGAAACTGCCAGCGAGGTAGCTTCTGCTGTTAAAACTTGGGCCCTTTCTAAAGGAACTACCCATTACACACACTGGTTTCAGCCTTTAACAGGGTCGACTGCTGAAAAGCATGATTCATTCTTTGATGCCCAAAAAGGAATAGAAGTGTTGAAAGGCAGTGCGTTGATTCAGCAAGAACCTGATGCTTCTTCTTTCCCGAATGGCGGAATCAGAAGTACTTTTGAAGCACGCGGTTATACCGCTTGGGATCCTACTTCTCCCATATTCATTTGGGGTAGAACGTTATGTATTCCAACCATCTTTGTTTCTTACACAGGTGAAGCCCTAGACCATAAAGTGCCTTTATTAAAGGCAGTAGAGGCGGTTGATAGAGCAGCTACTAAAGTTTGTCAGCTTTTCGATAGAAATGTAACTAACGTTAGTGTTTCATTGGGTGTTGAGCAAGAATACTTTGTAATCGATAAAGCGTTATTCAATGCGCGCCCTGACTTGGTAATGAGCGGAAGAACAATTTTCGGACACCACCCAGCAAGAGGGCAACAGTTAGATGATCATTACTTTGGTGCTATTCCAAGCCGTGTTTACAATTTCATGAAGGACTTTGAAATTGAGTCGTTGAAATTAGGAATTCCTGTAATGACCCGTCACAACGAGGTGGCTCCAGCTCAGTTTGAAGTAGCTCCATTATACGAAGATATTAACATAGCAACTGATCACAATTCATTGATGATGGATGTGATGGATCGAGTTGCTGAAAGACATGATCTAAAGGTTATTTTCCACGAAAAGCCGTTTGCTGGACTTAACGGTTCTGGAAAGCACAATAACTGGTCGCTTATCACAGGTACTGGTGTAAACGTGTTTCAGCCAAGCTCTAGCGCTAGAGAAAACTTGCAGTTTTTAACCTTCTTAGTAACCACTATCAAGGCTATTCACGAGCACCCAGGAATGCTGAGGGCCAGTATTGCTTCTGCTGGTAACGATCATAGATTAGGTGCGAATGAGGCTCCTCCTGCTATTATGTCGGTATTTATTGGTTCTGAACTTACTTCAGTTTTACAAGAATTGGAGAACAACGGAAACGTTAAAGTTGACAAAGGCGATAACATGTATATGAAATTGGGGATCGATAAAATTCCTCAAATCATACTCGATAATACCGATAGAAACAGGACTTCTCCTTTCGCCTTTACAGGAAATAAGTTTGAGTTCAGGGCTGTTGGGTCTGACCAAAATGTGGCAGAGCCAATGACTGTGCTGAACCTAATTGTAGCAAATCAATTAAAAGAGTTCTACAATGAGGTAAGCAAGTTGATTGGCAAAGGTGAGGACAAGAAAATTGCGATAGTTAATATACTGAGAAAGTACATTAAAGAATCTAAGTCTGTTTTATTTGAAGGTGACGGATATTCTGAAGAATGGGCAGAAGAGGCAAAGAAAAGAGGTCTTCCAAATGTGAAAGATACAGCAAGAGCTCTAGATGCTTATGTTGCTGAAGATTCCATCAAAATGTTTGAGGAATTTAAAGTGATGAATGCAGTTGAGCTTGAAGCCAGAAATGAGATTCAGCTAGAAAACTATATTCTGAAGCTGCAGATTGAAGCCAGGTTAATGGGTGAGATTGCAATGAATATGATTCTTCCTGCAGCTGTTGATTACCAAAGCAGACTAATGGATAATGCAAGTAAGCTTGCAAGTTTGGGTCTCGATAATTCTCATATTATGGCGGTAATAACAAAGGTGAACGGTTACATTCAAACCATTCAAACCAAGGTTAATGCCATGAATGATGAGCGAGGCGAGGTGAACCATATCGAAGAATCTAGAGATAGAGCAATTGCGTATTGTGATAGAATTAAAGGAAAGTACTTTGATGAAATTCGTAATGCAGTGGATAAACTTGAACTATTGGTTGACGATGAGGATTGGCCTTTATTGAAATACAGAGAGATGCTTTTCTTAAGATAACCGAAACTATTTCATAAATTTTAAAACCACTTCCGGTAGGGAGTGGTTTTTTTATGGTATGTTTCAAATGCTTATGAAAAAGAAATCGAAGTGGTTTAAAAGAGTGAGAATTGGTTGCTTTTCAAGCGTGGTGCTTATTATAGCTGTTTCTCAAATAGTAAGCGGTTGTATTAGCTTTTCCAAAAGCGATAAAGAGGTGGCCAAATTTTTTGAAGACCAGCCTGTAAAACCAGTCAGCGATACTTATACGGTTGACGACTATGAAATGCACTATAAAGTGCTGGACCTAAAACAACCTGCGACATTCGTATTTATACACGGTACGCCCGGTTCTTGGGATGCCTTCATTGATTATTTTGTTGATAGCGCGCTTTATAATAAAGCGGTAATAGTATCTCCCGATAGGCCGGGTTTTGGGAAGTCGAGCTATGGTAAACCAGTGGCTTCAATAGAAACCCAAGCCAAATATTTAGCGCCTATTTTGGAGAAATACCCAGCGCCAAGAATTCTGATTGGTCACTCATTGGGTGGGCCTATTGTAGCCAGAATGGCCATGGATTTTCCAGAGCTGGTAGATGGCATTATTATGCTAGCACCAGCACTTTCTGCCGAATTGGAACCGCATGAAGATTGGTTTAGGGTACCAATGCGTTGGCCAATTATTGAAGGAATTTTCCCTAAAATATTTAGAATCTCTAATGAAGAACTTATTTTCTTAAGAGAGGAACTTGAGTTAATGATGCCGCTTTGGAAGGATGTTACAATGCCTAGTGTTGTAATTGAAGGTGAAGCCGATGATCTTGTTCACCCAGGAAATGGGCCTTTTGCAGATAGCGTTTTGGTTAACGCACCTCATAAAATTATTATGCTGCCCAAGCAAAACCACTTTTTGCCTTGGAATGAATCTGACCTCGTTAAAAAAACGATTTTGGAGATGTTGGAAGAAATTAGGAGTGGGGTTGGGAGTTAGGATTTGTGTTCTATTTGATAGACTCTTTCGTTCTCGCCCGAAAGCGAGATCTTAGAGTGGCGGTTATTTTTGTAGTCATTGCGAACCTATAAATGTCAATCGAAGTGGATAAGAAAACGTGAAGCAATTTCACTTCTCCCATAATTGAGACTGCTTCGTTACAGCCCATTGCTATCGCATGGCCTGCTTCTGCGCCAACGCTGAAGCTAAGGCGTAAGCGTTCGCAGTGACGATTCTGATTTAAGCTTTGCGTTCCTTTGCGTGCTTTGGGGTTAGAAACCAAAAAAAACCTAACTCTTTCGAATCAGGCTTTTTTCTCAATACTCAATACCATCTACTCGGTACTAGATGACGATATTCACAATCTTCTTCGGTACTACGATTACCTTCTTAGGAGTTTTGCCTTCGAGCCATTTTTGAACGTTTTCGTTGGCGAGTACTTCGGCTTGAATTTCAGCATTAGGCTTGTCTACTGCGAAACTCATTTTCACCCTCATTTTACCATTAATGGCAATCGGGTATTCATGCTCGTCTTCGACTAAAAACTCTTCATTTAGAACAGGATAAGGCGCATTTACAATACTGCCTTCATTGCCCAATAAGCTCCAAAGCTCTTCAGTAATGTGTGGCGCATATGGAGAAATCAACACCACTAAATCAGCCAACACCTGACGGTTATTACAGTTCAATGCCGTAAGCTCATTCACGCAAATCATAAAGCTACTGACAGAAGTATTGAATGAATAACGCTCAATGTCTTCTTCCGCTTTTTTTATGGTTTTGTGAAGCACTTTCAACTCTGCTTTGTTTGGCGCTTCATCGCTTACTGCAAACTCACCCTCTTGGTTATGGAAGAGTCTCCAAAGCTTTTTAAGGAATTTAGAAACGCCATCAATGCCATTGGTATTCCAAGGTTTGAATTGCTCCAAAGGCCCTAAGAACATCTCGTACAAGCGAAGCGTATCGGCACCGTAACGCTCAATAATATCGTCTGGATTGACCACATTGTACTTCGACTTCGACATTTTTTCTACTTCCCAACCGCAAACATATTTGCCGTTTTCTTCAGTAATGAATTCTGCATTGGCTAAATCAGGTCGCCATTTTTTGAAGGCTTCCATATCGAGTTCATCATTGTAAACGATGTTAACGTCTACATGAATTGGAGAAGCAATATCTCCCTTATCATCTCCAAAGGTTAAATGTTCAGCGTTGATTTTCTTGTCTAATGATCTATTAAGTGTTTCCAGCATATCAGCGCTTAATTTTTGCTTAACAGGAAAAGGTCCGTCCCCTAATCGATGCCAGTTTTTAAATTCTTCAACGAATTCTGCATATCTAATTTTAGAAATAAAGATCTGGGGAAGCTTCTTGGTTTTAATTCCAATTATTTGATAATGAACTCTGAAGACAAAATTCGATCTTCCCTGAATCATCCCTTGGTTGATCAACTTTTTGAAAGGCTCTTGTTGGTTTACAATACCTAAATCGAACAAGATTTTATTCCAGAAACGAGAATACAACAAATGACCTGTGGCATGTTCAGAACCACCAATGTACAAGTCCACATTCTCCCAATATTCCTGAATGTCTTTATCTACAAAAGCCGTGTCGTTTTTGGCGTCCATATAGCGGTACCAATACCAGCTTGAGCCTGCCCAGCCCGGCATGGTGCTCATTTCCAGCGGATAAGCTTCTGTTTCGCCTTTTGGAGTATAATTGAAGTTTTCGGCCCTGGCCAATGGCGGATCGCCATCTTCCGTTGGTAAATACTTATCAACTTCAGGTAGAATAATCGGCAAGTCTGCCTCGTCTACCAAATAAGGAATGTCGTTTTTGAAATAGACAGGTACAGGTTCGCCCCAATACCTTTGACGTGCGAAAATGGCATCCCTAATTCTGAAATTGATTTTACCTTTTCCAATTCCTTTTTCTTCTGCAAACTCAATGGCTTTGGCAATGGCATCTTTGCAATTCAAGCCATTCAAAAAGCCAGAATTCATCATTACGCCTTCTTTGGTAGGATCAGCTTTTTCGCTGATGTCTGCGCCTTCAATTACGGGAACAATCGGTAAATCGAAGTGCTTCGCGAAGTCGTAATCGCGTTGGTCACCACAAGGCACGGCCATTACTGCGCCAGTACCATAACCTGCCAAAACGTAATCAGCAATCCAGATTTGAATTTTTTCTCCGTTGAATGGGTTGGTGGCATAACTGCCCGTAAACACGCCTGAGATGGTTTTTACATCACTCATTCTGTCGCGTTCCGAACGGTTTTTGGCCGTTTCTACATAAGCAGCCACCGCTTCTCTTTGGTCTTCTGTGGTTAATTCGGCCACCATTTCGCTTTCAGGTGCTAGAGACAAGAATGTAACCCCGAAAATTGTATCGATACGCGTGGTGAACACATTGATTTTCAAATCATGACCTACCACAGGGAAAGCCAATTCGGCACCAATGGATTTACCAATCCAGTTGCGCTGCATTTCTTTCAATGGTTCTGGCCAATCAAGATTGTCCAAACCTTCGAGCAATCTTTGGGCATAGGCAGTGATGCGCATGCTCCATTGCTTCATTTTTTTCTTTACTACGGGGTGGCCACCGCGTTCCGAAAAACCATCTTTTACTTCATCGTTAGACAATACGGTTTTCAGTTCGGGACACCAGTTTACTGAGGTTTCGGAAAGGTAAGTGAGTCTGTATTTGAGCAACATGCGCTGCTGCTCTTCTTCCGACCAAGCATTCCATTCGTCTGCTGAAAAAGACGGAGTATCTTCATCGCAAGCAGCATTTACATTTACATTGCCCGATTGGCTAAAAGTAGCTACCAATTGGTCGATGGTTTCGGCCTTTTCGGTGGCTTTGTTGTACCAACTGTTGAATATTCTTAAGAAAATCCACTGCGTCCATTTGTAGTAGGCAGGGTCGCAGGTTTGAATTTCTTTGTCCCAATCAAATGAAAAACCGATGTTCTTCAACTGCTCTTTGTAGCGGTCGATGTTTTCTTTGGTGGTAATGGCGGGGTGCTGCCCAGTTTGAATGGCATATTGCTCGGCAGGTAAACCGAAGGCATCGAAGCCCATAGGGTGCAATACATTAAAGCCCTTGTTTCTTTTGAATCTAGAAACGATATCGGAAGCGATATAGCCCAGCGGATGACCCACATGAAGCCCAGCGCCCGAAGGGTAGGGGAACATGTCGAGCGAGTAAAACTTAGGTTTGCTCTTGTCTACTGTGGCTTTGAACGTTTGGTTTTCGTTCCAGAATGCCTGCCATTTAGGTTCTATATGCTTGTGATTATAATCTGCCATTGCCGCTTAACCGTTTCTAATATCTAAAGTGTGCAAAAATAGTGTTTTTCGCCCTTGAAGAAATCATTTTCGAGATTATTCGTGCCCTTTGAGCAAGAGCCATTATATTTAATCATTGAATAGAAATTTATGTTCGGTTTATTTAAAAAGAAGCCCAAAGAAAAGCAGGCGCCAAAACTGCTCGATCTGAATAGCAATCCCATCAACGAAGGTGATATAGTGACCTCGTTGCGCTATGATTTGGGTGATTGTAAAGTGGTATTGGAAGAACTGGTATTTTTTTACGAGTCGATTGAAACTGGAGAGCGTGTAAGTTATGTACGTATGGTGGATGCGATTACCGAGAATCAGAAAGTGATTTTAAAGAAGGATTGATTTGTAAATGATAGTACTTCACTAGTTCAACTACTGTCGCAGGTTTTCCAAACCTGTGACCCACTATGATTTCTAGGACTCTGTCTACATGATACCAAGTCCTTTGCTAGTTCCGCGTCTCGCTTGGGTTTTTGTGTTAGTGCAAGGCTAATAGGGGGGTATCAGTCCTTTATTTGAACATTAAGAATCGGAATTTCCTTCTAAAATTTAATTTCTTTATAAGAAAATAAGCCCTTGTCGAAATGTTGGAGAAGTATTCTGAGTCTTCAGTAATTTCTTGATTGCTCTTTCGAAGGGTTTCTCGTCTATTAAGAGGGTTGTCCATTTCTAGTGTGTAAGTTATTAACTCCCATCTAATCAGAGTCTTTTTGTTCATTTGCCTAACTTTTATTGATTCTAACCTATCCATTACGAGTTCTCTAAAATCCATCTTAATAGTACTTTCCAAGTGGAATAATAGTAAGGCCGCTCCTGCAACTTCATTGTGGGTGTCACCTACAAACAGAGTATCAATAAGGGCGCTTTTTGATGGGAAAGGAGTTTGCGCCATTACTTCAATGTCCATTCTAAAATACATTGATCTAATGGTGAAAAGTATCCAGTCAGAGTCTTCTCCATGAAAAACTTCCTCTCCTAAAGCATTGAGTCCAGAAGAGTGGAGGTTCTTTTTGAGCTCTAGGATTCTTGATTTGTCTATTTCAATAATGTTCAATGGTGAGTTATCCATAATATTCATCTCAATCTACTAAATTTTACCGCTTTGTCACCTCCCTAACCCTCTTTAAGCAGGGAATGCTTTGGTGGTTAATAATCGGCAGATGTTCATAGGTGCGAAAACTTAATGATGCTCTCAGAAAGCAGTGGAATGAATCATTAATCATTTTCGGAAGAGTTTTTGACAATGGGTTTTAAAATAGCTATAATTTCTACGTAAGGCATTACGTATTTTTATTACATTTATAGCGGTCAATTTTTTTTTAATCAGATTCTCAAATCTAAAAACAACACACATGCTTAAAAATTACATTAAGGTTGCTTTCCGCAGCCTGCTAAGACAACCCGGCTACACGGCACTCAATATTATTGGACTCACCGTTGGTATTGCCTCTAGTTTAATAATTCTTCTATACATCTTTCATGAAACGAGTTTCGATAAGCAGCACTCTAAGGGTGATCGGATTTATCGTCTTTCAACTGAAATTAAGGAACCTGACAATTCATTTAAGTGGGCAAATATGACAAGGCCTGCTGCATTTACAATTAAAAATGAAAATCCAGAGGTAGTACAGGCCACTCGATTGTCTGGTATCAGTGGTCAGGGAGGCAGGCGATTCGACTATAATCAAGTAGACTATTATCAAGATAATGTATACGCTGCGGATTCAACGATTTTTGAAGTATTTGATTTTGAATTTGTAGCAGGAAATCCTAAGACTGCACTAGAGGCTCCAAATTCGATTGTTATCAATCAGTCCATGGCCAAAAAAATATTCAAGAATGAAGACCCCATTGGTAAAACAATTAGAAGTGATGGGAATAGGGAGATTTCCTTACAAGTTACTGGGGTTTACAAAGACATGCCTCAAACTTCTCACCTTATTGCCGAAGCACTGGTTTCTTGGAAGACGATCTTCCCAGATGGAGATGGCAGTTGGGGCGGTTGGGGTGTTTTTTCCTATGTTTTAGTGAATGAAGGTGTGACGCAAGAAGCTTTACAGGTGAAGCTTGATGAGACTGTTACCAAATATATTGCTCCAATTTTTGACCCGCTTAATATCAAGGTTAAAATGATACCAGTTCCGTTAAAAGATATCCATTTAACGTCCGACTTTGAAGGAGAGCCCGTGGCGGTAGGCAATATGGAATATGTTCAAATTTTCACGGCAATAGCAATTTTTCTTATCATTATTGCCAGTATCAATTATATGAACTTGGCCACAGCACGATCTGCCAAAAGGTCAATGGAAGTGGGTTTAAGAAAAGTAATGGGCGCTCAAAGAGGCGGTTTAATAGGTCAGTTTTTAACTGAATCAATTCTGATTACACTAATTTCCTTATTCTTAAGTGTGCTGGTAATGATTGCAGTGGTTCCAGCTATAAATAGCATTGTGGGCACTAATTTGGCTATTGAGGCATTGCTGGATACTAAGGTGATATTGGCCATTATCGGTATTGTATTTATTACAGGATTTTTGGGTGGCTGTTACCCTGCCTTCTTTCTCTCTTCTTTTAAGCCAGCGGCTGTGCTTAAAGGAGGTGGCGGAAAATCTGGAAGTAAATTTTTAAGGAAGTTTTTGGTGACGCTTCAGTTCTCCATTTCCATCTTTATGTTGATTGGTACTTTGGTTATTTATCGTCAAATGCAGTTTTTGAGAGATAAAGATTTGGGTTTTGACAAAGAACAGATGATGCAGATTGACTTTAGAAGTAGGGCCGATGTAGAGAAATGGAATGTTCTTAAAAATGAACTAGTACAAAACGCCAATATAGGTGGAATTGCATCTGCGAGCACCACTCCAGGTAATGGTTATGCTAAAAACGTAATGGCAATTGAGACTGAAGAAGGGCCAATGGATAACCGTGGATTAGATCATTATCAGGTAGATTATGATTTCTTTCCTACACTAGGTATTGAAGTGGTTCAAGGCAGAAACTTTTCGTTGGATTATCCTTCAGACTCATCTCAGGCCGTAATGGTAAACGAGACCATGGTTCGTAGAATGAATTGGACTAACCCAATCGGAAAAAAAGTAAATATATCAGGGGACGAGTCTCTGCCTCCCGCTGTGGTGGTTGGTGTGGTGAAAGATTTTCATCAACAATCTCTTTATGAACCAATTTCGGCTTTATTGTTTACTCCGGGCCGCCTTAATCCTTCGGCAATTGTTAAAATTACAGGCGATGTAGCACCTACCGTTGCCTTTATCGAGGAGGCATGGGAAAGAACATATCCTAATACTGCATTTGAGTATGTATTTATCGATGAGCAATTTATGGCGAGTTACGAGGCTGATAAGATTCGTGGTCAATTATTCTTGGGCTTTTCTGGCATGACAATCTTGATTGCCTGTTTGGGCTTATTGGGCTTGGCTTCGTACACTGCGGAACAGCGTTCTAAGGAAATTAGCATTAGAAAAGTGCTTGGCGCTAATACACAAGGGCTAATTAGCTTGCTTATTAAAGATTTTGTGATCCTTATTGTGATTGCTGCTATACCAGCATCAGTATTGGGCTATTTTTCTATGATGGACTGGCTGGAAAACTTCCAATTTCATATAACTCCGGGTTTCACAATCTTCGCTACTGTTTTGATTGGGACTATTGTGGTAACTGTGCTTACCACGGGTTATCATGCCCGTAAAGCAGCCACCGCTAATCCTGCGGAAAAGTTGAGGAGTGAATAATACGTAAAGTAATTAAAAGTCAAAAGGCTCATTCTGTTTGTGGAATGGGCCTTTTTAGTAACTAGGATAATTCCTAAGACCTGTTTAAGAGGTTTTTATATTTCGATGTCATTCCAAACATCAAAATAATACCCAGTAATGTTGTCGGGCTGAATATACAGTGAGGCTAAACTAGATAGCCACAAGCTAAGAGTTCCTTTAATTTTCGAAAATACGATTGAATTAGTTCCAGTGATACAGAGCATTCTAGGAGACATATTGTCTCTTCGTGATACAGTTTCTCTTATATTGCCTTTGTTATCTCCCACTATGAATGCTTCATTGTGATTAAAAGCCCAGACAAAATCAATCAATTTAGGGTCAATGACTTCTTCGATATCTTTTTTAGTTAGTTGAGACTCTAAGCCAATGATTCCAAACATTGGTGATCTTGTCCCAGGTTTAATTGTTACTGAAAGTGAATTATTGCCCTCGTCTTTTTTTCTAAAACCTTTTATTACGTTTTCATAGGTATTAGATATTTGTTCGAATGCACTCTTAATCGATTCTCTTGTTAACGTTCTTTTCACTTCAATTATACCAACCATTGATTCAATTGGCACAACATCAATTTCATTATTTACAATCGAAAAAATAGGAGGAGTAGCCTTATTTGCAAGAATAATATCATGTTGAGCAAGGTTTATTTCGGACTTTAATATTTTAGGGTTTACCACATATCCAGATGTTACTTTAATGGCGTCCGGTGAGATTTGACTAATGAAATTCCTGATATAACTTTCTACTAGATTTCCTGCTGATTTTAATTCACCAGATTGCCCATAACTATGTTTTTGTAAAAGCAATTTAGATTGAGCTATTACAGCTTCTGTTTCTTTGAGATGTACTTCAATTAAATCCTGAATTCTGGCCATTGCTTTATTTGTGTCAATATTATCATGAAAGCTAGACTGCTACGTTGGCATGCTTACTCTCTTTCTAATTTTTCTCAATCTAACAATTTTTCATGGTCCGTCACCTCCCTAGCCTTCCTCAAGGAGGGAATGCTTTGGTGGTTAATAATTGCAGAATGTTCCTAGCTTGAGTTTGCTGGCGGAGCTTAAAAATAATGCTGAACCATTCCCCTATAATAAGAGGGGCTAGGGGAGTGTCGAAACGTTTTGAAACTCGTGTTGGTGTCAGCGGACACTAAGCCCTTTGAGCTAATCACATTTCGTAAACATTTGTAAGTCAATATTGAATTTGTTCGTCAACTTTGCTGAGCAAGAAGAGAGCGGTGCAATCAAGAGGAACATCCATTTGGTCTTGCTCCATTTCAACATTCACCAAATAAGAATAATTCTATGGGAAACTTCTTTCCAGAGCAAAGATGGACAAGTGAGGGAGAGCCTGAACTAGGCGTGGGAATCGTTACAGAAACCAGCAAAGGAAGGGTCACGATTCATTTTCCTGTACCAGATGAAACGCGACAGTATGCTATGGGAAATGCTCCATTGCGTAGGGTAGTTTTCAAGCCTGGAGACACCATTGTAGATAAGAGCAAGCAACCCTTATTGGTGGATCGGGTAGAGGAGAAGGGTGAATTATTCCTCTATATAGGGAAAGATAGAAGCCTTTCGGAAGCTGAGCTTGGTGATGTATCCGTGACGCACGGGGTTGACGATCGCTTGTTTATGGGAGATGTTGAAACCCCTCAATTATTCGCATTACGTAGAAAGACATTAGAATACGACCACCATAGAAGAATTTCGCCCATCAATGGGTTTGTGGGTGGCCGAATCGACCTTATTCCCCATCAGTTATATATTGCTCACGAGGTGAGTTCGCGTTATGCACCCCGCGTGCTGCTCTCCGACCAAGTAGGGCTTGGTAAAACCATTGAAGCCTGTTTGATTTTGCATAGACTACTCTTGAGCGGACGGATTTCTAGGGTGTTAATCCTTGTTCCCGACTCATTGGTACACCAATGGTTTGTAGAACTGCTCAGACGTTTTAACCTGTGGTTTCATATTTATGACGAAGAACGCTGCGCTTCGCTCGATGAAAGTGCGCCAGAAGGAAATCCGTTCTTAGATGATCAATTGATTATTTGCAGCACTTCTTTTGTGGCGGGTTCAAAAAAGCGTGCTCGGCAGGCCCTAACCGCCAGCTGGGACATGTTGGTGGTGGATGAAGCTCATCATTTGGAATGGTCTGTTGATAAAGTAAGTCATGAGTATGCCATCGTGGAGCTATTAAGTAAGGTGGCAAAAGGCTTGTTGTTATTGACGGCTACGCCTGAACAATTGGGTGTAGAGAGTCATTTTGCAAGGCTTCGATTGCTTGATCCAGAGCGGTATGCGGATTATAATGTGTTTAAAAATGAATCACAGGACAATACTGCCGTTGCCAATATTGTAGAGAAATTGTCGTCTGGCAAAGATTTAGTGGCGGCTGAGTTCCAATTACTGGAACAGATTTTTGGCAAGGAAAGAATGGATGCCTTTGCCAAAGGTAGCAAAGCAGCAAACAACCATCTTATCGAAGATTTGCTCGACCAACATGGCCCAGGAAGGGTGGTGTTTAGAAACACACGTTCAGCCATGAGTGGATTTCCGAAGCGAAAAGTTCACCTTATTCCTCTTCAAGCAGCAAAAGAGCATGACCTGTGGGTAAAACGTTTATCACAGGAATATACACTCGATATGGAGCCATCAGATTCCGCTTCGGCCAAGCAAAAGTTTTGGTTTAATGAAGACCCAAGGGTGAGTTGGTTGGTGAAACTGATGAAGCAATTAAAACCGTCAAAAGCGGTGCTGATTTGCAGAAGTAAGGAAAAAGTACTGGCCTTGGAGGCTGCTTTAAAAAAGCTCAGTAGCGTAAAAGTGGCTGTTTTTCACGAAGACCTTACCATTGTGCAAAGGGATAGAAATGCGGCCTGGTTTGCTGAACCCGATGGTGCTCGTTTACTCATATGTTCTGAAATAGGGAGTGAGGGAAGGAATTTTCAATTTGCCCATCACCTTATTCTCTTCGATTTGCCGGTTCATCCTGAATTATTAGAACAGAGAATTGGGCGCTTGGATCGGATTGGGCAATTGGAAGACATCCAAATTCATGTGCCTTACCTTGAGGGAAGTCCGCAAGAAGTGCTTGTTCGATGGTTTCACGAAGGATTGAATGCTTTTGAAGAAAATTTGGAGGGTGGAAATCAATTAATGCAATTGTTTTACAATCGCCTGAAGGAAGTAACAGTGCCTGTTGCGAATGAAGCCTCGGCTAACCAACTTGAATCGCTGATTTCCGATACAGCAGCTTATCATCAAAAGCTAAAGAAAATGCTGGCCAATGGTCGTGATCGATTGCTTGAAATGAATTCTTTTAGGCCAAAAGTTGCAGAAAAATTGGTAGAACAGATTAAAGCTGCCGACCTGGATATGGACTTAGAAAAGTACATGATTCAAGTTTTTGAGCAGTTCGGAATTGATACGGAAGATTTAGCGTCAAGAACTTATTTGTTACATCCCAAACAATCCAATGCGGTTCAATTTCCTTCCATTCCAGACCAAGGAATTTCAATCACCTTCGATCGGAAACGTGCATTGAGTAGGGAAGATGTAAGTTTTATCAGTTGGGATCACCCCATGGCCACAGGTGCCATTGATATGGTGCTGAGTTCAGGAACGGGAGGCGCCAGTTACGGAGTGCTTCGCGGAACAGGGAATTCAATGATTCTTTTGGAAGTGCTTTTTGTACTCGAAACATCTGGAGGTAAAAATATTAACGTAGATCGTTTTCTTCCCAATACACCTTTGAGGATTGTAGTGGATCATAGTGGTGAGGAGGTTACAGACGAATACCCTGTTGAATTGTTCGATCAGCAATTAAGGCCAGGGCAAGTGAATGATTTGCTGGAGAATGAGTATTTGGTAGATACTATTCTTCCTCATATGATAAAGTGCGCCACAGAATTGGTAGAAGAACATAGAGAGAAGGAAGTCATAAAAGGGCTGAAAAAAATGAGTCAAACTATGAATCACGAAATTGGTAGGTTGGCTTCACTGCATGAGAAAAATAAAAATATTAGGCCAGAAGAAATCCAAATAGCTCTGAATGAACAAGCCATGCTTTCAAGGTTGATAAAAAGTTCACGTGTAAGAATGGATGCGCTTCAGTTGATTAAAGAAGGGGCTTAAAGTTGAGTTATTCTTAAAAAGAAAACACCTCTCTCCATTTTGAAGTGAAGAGAGGTGTTTGAAATCTGTCTTAATACATGGTGTTGGGATTCTTCGATACGCTTGGTATTTGTTGAATGGCATCCCAATGTTCACAGATTTTTCCGTTTTTATCAAAGCGGAAAAAATCCATGGTCACGTATTGGTCATTCCCCGGCCATGTTTGATGGGTGTGTAGCGCTACTAAATCTCCTTCTGCAATGCAGCGCACAAACTCAATCGACTTATTTGGATATTCGGTCTGCATTCGTTTGAAATAGTTGACAAACCCCGCTGTTCCATCCTCAACATCGGGGTTATGCTGAATATACTCCTCACCAACATACAAATCAATTGCCTTTTGAGGACTTCCTTCATAGGCCGTTTTATAGAAAGCAATGGCGTTTTGTTTATTCTTTTCTAAATCCATGTTCGTTTTTTTGCAGGCCGAAATATCAAATTGACTAATCCAATTGAGTAATGATTTCTTCTTCTGGTAGTCTCGATTTTGGCAAAGTCGCATTAAAGTCAGTGTCTTTACGATAACCCAAAGCTACAACTGCCAATGTGGTTAGCCCCTTTTCGCGTAAGCCGAACTCTTGGTCGAGAGTTTTTACATCAACCCCTTCCATGGGTACGGCATCAATGCCTAATTCGGCTACGCCAAGTAAAAGTGAGCCCATATTTAAATAAACTTGCTTTTCTAACCAATGCTGAAGGTCTTTCAAATCATAGCGATGAATGTCGGTAAACGTCTTTCTGCCGCCTCTCATTTGCTCTTTGAATGATTGTTGTGCAAAACGACCGTCTTTATCTTCTTGCTCTAAAATGCGATTTAAGAACTCTTCATCTGCATCAATTTTAGAACAGAAAACAATCACATGAGATGCGTCTAATACTTTAGAATTGTTGAATTGGAAGAAGCCTTGAGTTCCTTTAGCAATTCTTTCTTTCCCGGCTTTTGTGTTGGCAATAATAAAGTGCCAAGGCTGAAGGTTAGTACTTGATGGGCTTAATCTTAGTAATGCTTTTACTTGCTCGAAATCTTCGTCAGAAATGGTTTTTGTTGTGTCAAATTCCTTAGTGGAATAACGTCTGTTTAAAATTTCAGTAATATTCATTTTAATAATAATTTGCTTTTTTTAGTCTCTGGATTAACCCAAGAACGACCCGTGATTTTCTAAATATAGGGTCGTTGGTGTTTAGAAATTTCTATATAGATTTTGCCAACTGTTTTGGGAAGAGATTGGTTCAAAAGCGGGACAGTGTTCTCCCGTTTTCCTATTTTAAATTCGGAAGAGATTATGGAAAGGGTTTCAGCTATTTTTATCAAAATAGTTATTACTGACAGCAAGTGAGATCTTTAAATGTATTGATAATCAAGTGCTTGAATAGTGTTTTCTTCTTAAGCTGTAAACAGCTTTAATTTGCGGTGTATCGCATTACCCTGTAATGGGTTAGTGCTACTGATGAAGTAGTAGATGTAAAAATCAGAAGGTGAGTTTGAAGAGGAACCAAATTGGTCGTCAATATTCAATCTAAAACTGAATATTGACGGCAATTTTTTTTAATTAATATTTTGTTTCGCTACTGGTTATTTGGTTTCCAGTTTCATCATTGACTATTACTTTTATACTATCTTCTTTTTCACCTTTTACTAAAGTAATTGGTACAGAAGTTTCTCCTCCTTCAGCCTCTTCCATAGACATAATTTGAGCTGTAATAACTCTTTGATTGGATCCTTCTTCTAATTTGTTTTCAGTAATGGCAAGAAACTTTCCTTTCTCTAAAGTAGTAGTAAGTTTATGCTCAAAATTCTGTTCTTCTGGAAGTGATTCGATGTTTTGTGTGATTGAATATGCCATGATTTGAATTAAATTTAAAATTTCAATTAAAAATAAGCAATTAATTTCTATTTAAAACAATGGTAGTAGCAACATTAAAGTGTGTGAATATTTATTATAGATAATGAATTGTTTCTGAACACAATATTTGAGGTTCGTTGAATAAATTGAGCTACACTAAATTTAAATTTGACCACTTTAAAAAATTATATGGGTTTGGTGTAGTATTTGCCAAGTCGTTCGTTACGTTCAAACAAAGAATCGTCATTATGAAAAAACTAACATTACTATTTTCCCTTTTCCTATTATTCGGTTGTTCCGCTCAAGGCCAAATATTTAAACAGGCTAAAGATATTTTAGGTGGAGGAGGAGCAGCCTTTTCTAAAGAAGAAGCGGCCAATGCGCTTAAAGAAGCTTTGGAGCAAGGTACTTCAAAAGGGGTTGATATACTTTCTAAAGTAGATGGTTATTATAAAAACCCTGAAATCAAGATCCCTTTTCCGCAAGAGGCCCAGGCGGTTGAAAGTAAGCTAAGAGCACTCGGTTTGGGAAATCAAGTTGATCAAGCGGTGGAGTCTTTGAACCGAGCGGCTGAAGATGCCGCCTATGAAGCCAAGGATATTTTTATTGCTGCCATTAAATCACTCACCATTAACGATGCTATAAACATTGTAAAAGGTGATAAAGATGCGGCTACTCAATTTTTAGAGCGAGAAACAACCGCTTCACTAGAAGTAAAATTCAACCCTATTATACAGGCTTCACTCCAAAAAGTAAATGCTACTAAATATTGGTCAGATGTAATGGGTACTTACAATAAAGTGCCGTTTGTGAAGAAGGTAGAAACGGATTTAACGGCTTATGTTACTGCAAAAGCCATTGATGGCTTGTTCGTGATGATTGCCAAAGAAGAGCTTAATATCAGAGAGAATGCTGGGGCTCGTACTTCGGAATTACTTAAAAAGGTTTTCGGGAAATAATCAAGCTACTAGTCATCCTGATTCCAAAGTCTCAGAAGTCTCAATATCCTTTTTTGTAACAATGAATAAATTAAAGGACTTCAAAATGAAGTCCTTTAATTTTGCTCAAACTTACTTATTTGGCTGTGGTGTGTATCTTAAATAAGGTTTTACTACACGGTGCCCTTTAGGGAATTTCGCAGGAATATCTTCCGTAGCGATAGCAGGAGAGACCACCGTATCTTCTCCATCTTTCCAATCGGCAGGGGTAGCAACGCTATAATTTGCTGTCAGTTGAAGAGAGTCGATTACCCTCAAAAGTTCGTGAAAGTTTCGTCCAGTAGAAGCTGGATATGTCAAGGTCAGTTTCACCTTTTTGTCTGGTCCAACAATAAATACCGAACGTACTGTTAATGTATCGTTCGCATTTGGGTGAATCATGTCATACAGATTGGCTACAGTTTTATCTTCATCAGCAATGATGGGGAAGTCAACAGTGGTGTTTTGTGTTTCCTCAATGTCTTTAACCCAGCCTTTGTGTGATTCCAGTCCGTCAACAGAAACTGCTAAAACCTTTACATTGCGTTTCTCAAATTCTGACTTAAGTTGCGCGGTTCTGCCTAATTCAGTGGTGCAAACAGGTGTGTAATCTGCAGGATGCGAAAACAGCATTCCCCAGCTGTTGCCCAACCACTCATGAAAATTAATGGTGCCCTCAGTTGTTTCTGCTTTAAAATCTGGGGCAATGTCTCCTAATCTAATGCTCATGTTTTATGATGTTTTTAGTGTGAACTAATTGATACGCAAAGCTAAATATTTTGATTAATAAATATAAAGTCTATCGAAAAGGTGGGATAAAAAAATTAGAAAACATACTCAATCGGAGAGAGGCTGTTTTGTTTAAAGTTTGCATGAAAGAGAGAGGCCAGCTAAGATTAAAACAATTCTGATTTTTATAGCTCTTAAAACAGGGTTAATTGGCAACAAAAGTGAAGTTGTAATTGGCGATGAAATTCCAGAGTACCACAATTCCTATGGCTACTAATTTCGCCCAATAGAAGCTTATTTCCTTCTTATTAACCAATAAGTAGATGATTAAATTATTGATAACAAGGCCAATAAGGGCAATGAGAATATACTTTGAGAATTGAGTGACTGCATATGGATTGGTGTCCTGAAAAGTCCAGGTTTTGTTGAGTAAATAGTTGGAAGTAGCGGCAAATACAAAGCCGAGGCTATTGGCGAAATATTTGTTCAAGCGCAGTTTTTCTTTTGCTAAAAAAGTGATGCAGAAATCTATAGCTAGGCCAGAAAGGCCTACTGCGCTGAATTTTAAAAATTTGAATCCTAATTCAAACATGAAGAATACTGAGGTCTGATTTTTTAGGTTAAGTCAAATACAAATATGCTTAACAATTTTCGTAACGCGAAAACTTGTACTTTTGAACTCCCATTTAAACTTGACTATTGGAATGACTTCACTGGATACGCAGCAGAACGGTAAACATGAACGGTTCTTTTTCTATTTTTTAATCCTTTGGATAATCGCAGGCCTAATACAAAACTATTTTACAGAGGTAAGTGGTGAAGAAGCTTATTATTGGTTGTTTTCTCAGTTTTTAGATTGGAGTTACCTAGATCATCCGCCTATGGTAGGGGTGGTTACCGCTCCCGGTTATTGGCTTTTTCCAAACGATATGGGCTTGAGAATGGGAATGTTGATTACGAACATTCTTACCATTATTGTGCTGCGCAGAACACTAGAAGTTAACGATGATAAGCTCTTTGTCTGGATGATGCTGGGGCTACTGCCTTTTCACCTAGGTGCTTTATTGGTAAAAACGGATGTGCCTCTTTTATTCTTTACAGCCACTTTCTTCTATTTCTATAAACAATATTTAAAAGAAGATAACTGGAAAACCGTAGTGCTTTTGGCTTTAAACATTGCCTTGGTGATGATGAGCAAGTACCATGGCGTTTTGGTGGTCTTCTTTACCGTGCTTTCCAATTTGGGGCTATTTAAGAAGAAATCATTTTGGGCCATTGTAGGTTTAACAGTAGTATTTATGCTGCCACATACCTATTGGCAGTATTCTCACGATTTTGCGAGTATCAAATTCCACCTGTACAATCGTATTGATTTAGGTTTCAGTTTCGGTACAATCCTTTATTATATCAGTATTCAACCACTTGTTTTTGGGCCTCTAATTGGTGTAATGCTATTTGCAGCGGCTTATAAGCATAAGACTGAATCGGCTTTTCATAGAGCGCTAAAATTTAATATTGTTGGGGTGCTTATCTTCTTCTTAATTTCTGCTTTTAGGGTAGAAGTTCACAAGCACTGGACAAGTGTAGTTATGATTCCATTAATTCTTTTAGGGCATGAATATATTTCTAGCCGAGAAAATTGGAGAAAGTGGATGATGAAGCTTTGTGTGATTTCATTGGTGTTATTTATTCCTGCGCGTATTTATTTGATGTATGATTTTCTTCCTTCAAAATGGACAGAAGGTTGGGATGTACTTCATGGCTGGGATGGTTGGGCCGAAGAAGTAGAAGATCTTTCTGGTGGGCTTCCTATTGTGTTTATAAACCACTATGAGCGTGCATCGAGATATAGCTATCTGACTGGCGATATTGTGCATTGCTACAATACTTTTGATTACAGAGAAACACAGCACGATTTATGGCCTTTGGAAGAAAATTTACAAGGTAAAACCATTTTCCTTATTGACAGACATAACCGCAAAGGTGAGTATGAAACTTTTACTACTTCAATTGGTAAGGGAATTCATTACAGAGTAGTAGAGAATTTCAGGTCGTTTAGAAATGTGAATGTTGAAGTAGATAAACTTGATGACAATGAGTTTAGGCCTGGTGAAGAGGTAACGCTTAACATTACCATGAAAAACAACTACGATTATGCGGTTGATTTTTCTGATGTCAATGGGAGGGAAGTTTACCTTAATGCGCATATACTCGAAGGGCTAAACCCAATACAAACCGATGTGCTCGAGCTATTGAAAATTAGTCTTGCACCTGGCGAAGAGTTGATTAAAACGGTAACAGTGAAAATG
This sequence comes from Roseivirga seohaensis subsp. aquiponti, assembly GCF_001267955.1. Classification (NCBI taxonomy): domain Bacteria; kingdom Pseudomonadati; phylum Bacteroidota; class Cytophagia; order Cytophagales; family Roseivirgaceae; genus Roseivirga; species Roseivirga seohaensis. The sequence continues at coordinate 42,421 of NZ_JSVA01000015.1, read as the reverse complement.
CCTGATATTGAGGGTAAATTCGATTTACGCTTTTCTATTCAAGTAGAAGGAATTGAAGCACCAATTAATGGAAGAAAACAGCGGGTGATTGTTAAATAATCACCCCTGCTTTTAGTTTCCTCTAATAATGGTTTTAGATTTTGGATTGCCTTTTTTATCAAATCGCTTTTTAAGTTCTAGTTCGGTGAGTATAATCACTACTGCCAAACCTATTACTAATACCCCTGATGTAATCAGTATTGACGTATCGGCAGGAACCGTAAAATAGGTAATCACTTGGGTTAATAATGTGGCGCCCGAAGACCAGAGCATGAGGTTAGCACTATAAGGCTGGGCAAAATCCCATGCTTCTTTACTCCTCAACGAGGCCGGAGTTCTATACCCCACAAATGTGTTTGGGTATTCTGATACGACCAATTTCATCAACACTGCGGGTAGTATGACGGTAAATGCGATCACCAAGTGTACTATGAGTAATTCATTTCCTTCCATTATTCTTCATTTTTTGATTTGTTTTTTAATCTGCCAGCGTCTTTCAACGCCTTATTGATCAACCATTCCAACTGCCCATTTGTACTACGAAATTCGTCCGCAGCCCACTTTTCAACAGCCCCCAATAGTTCAGGGTCAAGTCGTAGTACAAATGGCTTTTTCTTTGACATAAGCTTTAGTGTTTAGATCGTCCAAGGATGAGGTAAGCACCACCGCTATAAGAAGTAACAATTCGCCATCCTGACGTGGCTAGGGCATTTAGCTTTTTCTCAAAGCTCTCTATTTTCTCAAATGGCCCTTTATGTATGATTTTATATTCCATAGTTTAATGAGTTAGTGAATGAATGACTTAATGAGCCCTTGAATTAATGATTTAGTGTGCCGGTATTGACTACTGGGGTTACGGCCCTGTCGGAACAAAGCACTACCATTAAATTAGATACCATTGCGGCTTTCTTTTCTTCGTCTAATTCTACGATACTCTTTTGGTTCAGTTCATCTAAAGCCATTTCTACCATTCCCACAGCACCTTCAACAATCTTTTGTCTGGCGGCAACAATAGCAGTAGCCTGTTGACGCTGCAGCATAGCGCTTGCAATTTCTTCAGCATAGGCCAAGTAACCAATTCTAGCTTCAATTACATCAATTCCAGCCATGGCCAATCTTTCACGAAGTTCTTCTTCAAGGTCGTGGTTTACTTCGTTCATGCCACTTCTTAAAGTAATTTCACCATCGTCTTCAAAGTTGTCGTATGCGTAGCTTCCACCTAATTTACGTACAGCGGCATCGGACTGAACACGGACAAAATGTTCGTAATTATTTACTTCAAACATGGCTTTGTAAGTGTTCTTTACTTGCCAAACTAAAATCACCGAAATCATAATTGGGTTTCCTAGTTTATCATTCACTTTTAGTCTTTCACTATCAAAATTATAAGCTCTGAGCGATACTTTCTTTTTTGAATAGAAGGGGTTGGCCCAGAAAAAACCATTTTTCTTAACGGTTCCGCGGTAGTCGCCAAAAAATACCATTACCCGAGATGAATTTGGGTTAATTACGAAAAAGCCCAAAAGCATAATAAAGAATGCAAGGAAGAACAATGCGAAAATCGGCATCTGTGTAACAATCAATGCGGCTATGGTTCCGAATAAAATAAGGAAGGTCAATAAGAGCATTGGGAAACCTGACCTTGGTTCAAAAGTTTTTTCTTCTTTCATGATGTATGTGTTTTGAGTTGATTTAAAGTGATATTAATTTAATATCAAAGTAACTCATTTTACGGAAGAACTAAAGAATAGGTTCTGAATATTTTTACTGTTCGGTTTAAAAGGGGCTTTGCCTTGATTTTTGGGCATAAAAAAAAGTGGCAAAAGCCACTTTTAAAATTCTTGTTCGAGAGATAACTAATTACGCTTTTCTCTTTTTTACCACCAATACAACCAAACCAACTACAAGGAATAATGGCCATAGACCTATGATCCACATGATTCCGTTGATAAGACCTGCCCAGCCATTGGCTAACGATTTCAAAATACGTTGGCCAAAGTTGTCTTGGTTTTCTGGCTCATACACATAAGGTTTTACTTCATAAGCATTCAATTGAATAGTGCTCATATCTACCTGATCGTTGAGGTATTTCAGTCTTCCTTCTTGAGATTCAATCTCGGAACGAACTTGGTTCAATTGCCTTTCGATATTTAGCATATCATTCACATTGTTGGCCTTTTTCAGAAGTTCTAAATAGCGTGCTTCTAGCGCTTTTCTGTTTTTCAACCTAGTTTCAACATCAATGAATTGCTCAGTAACATCTTGCTGATTAAGCGACTGATGTTCGATTTTTTTAGCAAGTGGTTTTAAGCCGTCAAACAGATTATTGAATTGATCTTGTGGAACACGAATAGTAAAATAAGCATCCAACCTTCTGTCCGAATCATTTCGGCTTTGGTTAGTTACATTGGCTTTGTACTTACTCAAAAGTTCGCTTAAACTAGCTTCGAATTTTTCTAAACTGGCCACTTCCATATTTAGGTCGGCTGTGGTTATAATTTTTGAGGTTTGGTCTTGTTCTACAAAATTAGAGGTAGCCATTGCTCTACCTGAATAACTATCGGCAGAAAGTTTCATGCTTTCATTTGGGTTTCCATACCCTACCGCAATCTTTTCGCGCTCTACATCTGCAAGTTCTTGTCCAAGGTAATTGCTATTGCCAGATTCACAACTACTCAAAATAAGTATGGACATAAGGATAAAAAGTGGTTTCTTCATGGCTATATTCATGTTAATGTTTTTAATCGTTCGAATCCAATGATTGCAATTACCAGACCAACCTTATTGCTAAACGAAAAACAGTGCAAAATTAATATTCAGCGAATGGCCGACAAAGCCAAACGTTTGAATGTGCAACTGGTTCCTCACTTTAAAACCCATCAGTCGTCAGAAATTGGGGAGTGGTTTAAGGCCCATGGTATTGAAAACATCACGGTTTCTTCTGTAAAGATGGCTGAATTTTTTGCACGTTCAGGTTGGAGTAATATTACTGTAGCTTTTCCTTTCAATATGCATGAAATTCCAGCAGTGAATAGAATGTTGAATCAAAACGTTAAGCTTACTCTTTTTGTGGTGAATACGGGGGTGATTGATCGGTTGAATGAAGAACTGGAAGCTCCGGTAAACTTATTTATCGAAATGGATGCGGGATATGGTAGGTCTGGTGTTTCTACAAAAGATATTGCTAAAGTAAAGGAATTAGCTGCATTGATTGAGGCAGGAAGTATGACTAGCCTTTATGGTTTGTATTGCCATCCGGGGAATACCTATCACGCCCATTCGGTAGAGGAAATTAAAAACATATGGGCGGGCGTAATTCAAGAAATGTTGGCCGTTAAAACTGCTTTAGAACCTGATGGAGCATCATTGAAAATTAGAGTGGGAGATACGCCAGGCTGCGCCATGGTAGAAGAAATGGAAGGGGTGGACGAAATTGGCCCAGGTAATTTCGTTTTCTACGATTTAGTAATGAATTACCTAGATGTATGCACCGAGAGCGATATTGCGGTAGCAATGGCCTGCCCAGTAGTAGCTAAGAATGAAGGTCGAAACGAAATCATTATTCATGGCGGAGCAGTTCATTTTTCAAAAGATCACCTCTTTGATGAAAACGAAGAAAGATTTTTTGGTGAAGTAGTAGTGTTAGAAGAGGAGGGCTGGTCGCCAATTCTAGGAGGAATTAAATTGGTTTCTCTTTCACAAGAGCACGGTGTGCTTAGGGCAACGCCTGAAGTATTTGAAGCCATTGAAGTAGGTGATATTTTAGGAGTACTACCTATTCACTCATGCCTTACTGCCAATTTAATGAAGTCATACACCACGCTCAATGGTCAGGAAATTAAACATTTAGAAAGTTTTTAGGTCGGTGCAACCATTGGGTAAATGGTGTCGTCTTGTTTTTGAGCCTGTTGGATAGCAGGCTAAGGTCAAACAACTCAAACAACAACCGTATGCTTAAAAATTACCTCAAAATTGCATTCCGCAACCTTTTGCGTGATAAGTTCTTTTCATTTTTAAACGTCACCGGACTTGCCATAGGCATTTCTTGCGTGCTGTTAATCATGACTTATGTAAACTACGAACTGAGTTTCGATAAACACTTCGAAAATCAGGAACAGATTTACAGAGTAGTGATTGAAGGCCGTTTTAATGGCCGTGATTTCACAGGTTCCCAAAATCCATCCCCAGCCGGACCAACATTTAAAGAGCAGATTCCTGAAGTAGAGGAACGCCTTCGTTTTAGGAATACTGGCGACTGGGTGGTGCAGTATGGCGATAAAGTTTTCAATGAAGACGACTTGGTTTTTGCAGATGAAACTTTCTTTAAGGTGTTTTCTGTAAACCTTGTTCAAGGTAACCCCGAGGAAGCTTTGTCGAGACCAAATCATTTGGTGTTGAACCAGACCCAGGCCAAAAAATATTTTGGGGAAGAAGACCCAATGGGCAAAGTGCTCAAGCTAGATAATGACGAAGAATGGATAGTTAGTGGAGTGTACGAAGATATTCCAGATAACAGCCACTTTCATTTCGATTTTATACTCTCATTTATCACTAGAGAAGGCGATTATAATAATCAGGAATGGTTGAGTCAGAATTTTGACACCTATTTGGTGATTAATAAGAATGCTGACATTGCTTCTGTTGAAAACAAAATCAACGAGATTGCTATCGAGAAAATGGGCTTGGAGCTTCAGCAATACCTCAATATGAGTTTTGAGCAGTTTAAAGCTGGAGGAAATAACTTCAATTACTTTTTGCAGCCATTAACTGATATTCATTTGAAGTCGAATAATTATGGTGGCTTTGAACCTGAAGGTGACATTACCTATGTCTATATATTTACCTCAATTGCTATTTTTATTCTTGTAATCGCTTGTATCAATTTTATGAACCTATCTACCGCGCGTTCTGCCAATAGGGCAAAAGAAGTAGGTGTTAGAAAAGTTTTAGGTTCATTTAAGTCTCAGCTAATTGGTCAATTCATTTCCGAGTCTATACTTATTACGTTTATTGCTGGTCTTTTGGGGCTTTTATTAGCCGTGGTGGTTATTCCATTCTTCAATGATTTCACCGATAGACAGATGGTTTTGGAGTTTATTCCCAATCTGCCAATCGTGGCTATTGGGTCAGTTTTAGTTGGATTTTTAGCAGGGCTATACCCAGCATTTTTCCTTTCAGCTTTTAGTCCGGCAAAGGTTTTAAAAGGAGATGTGAGTACTGGCGGAAAATCGGGCGGTCTTAGAAAAGCCTTGGTAAGTTTTCAGTTTTTTGTTTCTATACTCTTAATCATCGCTACTTTTAGTATTCTCAACCAACTGAATTTTATTCAGAATAAGAAGTTAGGTTTTGAAAGAGATAGGGTTTTGGTCATCCACAATGCATATATGTTGGGCGATAATTCAGATGCCTTTCGGAATATGATTTTGCAAAATCCTGATGCAGAGCAGGCTTCATTTTCAAGCTATTTACCTACTTCGAGTAGTCGTTCTTCAACCGTGTTTTTTCCTGATGGAATAATTGATAAAGACCGAGGAATGGTGTGTCAGAATTGGCGAGTAGATGAAAATTACCTCAACGTGTTTGGCATGAAGATGAAACAAGGAAGGTTCTTTTCTAAAGAGTTTGGAACGGACTCTACCGCCATGGTCATCAATGAAACTGCAGCTAAGAATTTAGGTATTGAAGAAATTGATGGCCGTATTATAGGCACCTTTGGTGATAATGCAGAAGTGCTCGATCGCTACAATGTGATAGGAATTATTGAAGACTTCAACTTTGAATCTTTGAAAAGCGGTATTGAGCCCTTGATTATGCGCTTGGGTAAAACTACTGGCTATTTAAGTATTAAGTTGAATAGTGAAAATGTTAGTGCTCAGGTGAAAGATGCAGAAGCCAAATGGGATGAAATGGCTCCAGGCCAACCCTTTGAGTATTCGTTTTTAGATGATCGCTTTACAAATATGTATACTGCCGAAAGTAAATTGGGCGAAATTTTTACGGTTTTTGCAGCCTTAGCGATTGTAATCGCTTGTTTAGGTTTATTTGGTTTGGCAGCATTTACCGCCCAAAAGAAAACCAAAGAAGTGGGAATCAGAAAAGTATTGGGTGCATCAGTTATTCAATTGGTGTATTTAATGTCGAAAGAAATTTCAATTTTGGTATTTATATCCTTTGTGTTAGCATCGGCCTTGGGCTATTGGGGAGTAAACTGGTGGATGCAAGATTTTACATATCGACCACCAATTAGTTTACTATCATTTGTTTTAGCGGGTGTGTCTGCTTTTACAATTGCCTTACTCACTATGAGTTATCAGTCCATTAAGGTGGCAAGGGCAAATCCAGTAAAATCGCTTCGAAGTGAATAGAGAATTATCTTATTGATTATAAAGCAGTTCGTAATTGAACTGCTTTTTTTATGCTCTGAATATTAGAATTACGATCGAAAATGGTTAGAATAGCAACAATTACCTTAATCAATGAAGCGCATTTTAAAACTTCCCATTTTCATTTGGTGTATTCTAACGCTAGTTGTTTACGGAAGTGTTTGGGTTTCTCCTGAGTTGTTTAAATACTCAGGGCTGGTTTCATTGGGTATTCCTTTTTTACTGATTCTAAACCTAATTTTCTTCTTGATCTTTTTATTTGCAAGGTCAAGAATAGCAGTTGTACCAGCCGTGTTGCTCCTCATTGGGCTTCCCTTTATTAAATCAACATTCTCTTTAAGTAAAAGCAATGAAGCCCCTTCATCTTTTCAAGTAATGAATTACAATATGATGAGGATGAACAAAGGAAATGAAAAGGATATGCTTCAGTGGATTGCCTCTCATCCTTCTGATATTAAATGCTTTCAAGAATTTCTAGGTTCGAAAAATGTAATGAAAGCCATTTCACAATCGGGAAAGTATAACAGTTTTACTGGAGGTTATGCTGACAGCTATGCTATATTTTCGAAATACCCTATTTTGAACAAAGGCGTATTTTATGAAAAACAAACGAGCAACAATATAATTTTTGCCGATTTGAAAATAGGAAAAGATACGCTTAGGGTGTACAATGTGCATTTGCAGTCTATGAGTATAAATGTCGATCAAGAAGTGATTGATCAGGCTGAATTTGAAAAGAAGTATGAAACAGTGCGTAGAAAGTTTCAAGATGGTTCAGTAAGAAGAACTGCCCAAATTAAGGATTTACTCAAGCATGCAGAAAACATTACTTACCCGATCATTATTGCAGGCGATTTTAACGACATACCCTATAGCTACAATTACTTTAAAATTTCAAGAGAATTCAATAATGCCTTTGAAGATGCCGGAAGAGGTTTTGGGTTTACCTATAACGGAAAATTACCATTTTTAAGAATCGATAATCAGTTCTATAACAATAAGTTAAAGGTCCTTGACTTTAACACATTAAGCGAAATAGACTACTCTGACCATTTTCCAGTAGTAGGTATTTATTCAATAAGTCACTAATTTAGTGACTTATTTTTTACACATGTCATCAAATAAAAAACTTAAAAGAACTTCTGATAAAGTAATCGCAGGAGTATGTGGAGGTCTTGCAGAATGGCTCGGTTGGGACGTTAGCCTTGTGAGGGTTTTGTATGTATTCGCCACAATTTTCACCGCATTTTCTGGGCTTTTGGTCTATATAGTTCTGTGGATAGTAATGCCTCAGGAATAACTAAAGTGTGTACTTAATAATATTTTTATGTCGATAAAAAGAATAAAGAGCTTTCTGCTTGCAGTATGCGCTACAGCAATATTGGTGGGCTGTAATTTCGAGTACTTCGCAGACGCCAAGCTGAATGATTTTGTGTGGAAACCCTCTTTAGCCATTCCAATTGGCGAACTTTCCTATACGGTAGAAGATCTGTTTGATGAGTTGAGTGGTGCTGGAGTAGATATCGGTCAGAATTCAGATGACATTGTAATGCTTACTTATGAAGCACAATTACAATCTCAAAGTGCCACTGGTTTTCTAACCTTGGCCAATCAGAGTTTCGGACAAAGTGTAGATGCTGGTTTAAATATTAATGCCCAAGGCTTTTCTTCTCTACACGATTATAATGAGGTTTTCGTATTTGATCTTGCGGCCACTCAGAATGAAGAATATGATAGTGTGAATTTCAGTGGAGGAAACCTCGATATTTTGATGTCTTCCGAATTGGATGCTGAAGTGGCATATACACTTACTTTGAACTCACTGATCATTAATGAAACTCATCAGCCATTGGTGGTTTCAGGAGTTTTGAATCCATCTAATCCCTCTGCAAGTTTTACCGATGCGTTGAATAAATATTTGGGCGATTTTTCTAAAGATGCTAATGCGAATGCGGTAAGAAATAAAATTGTTGTAAAGCTAGATTATCAAGTGAGAGTATCACCAACCTCTGTGATTCAACCAACTGATGGAGTTAGTTTTACAATGAACCTTTCAAATCCAGAGTTTGATTTGGTTTATGGCTATGTAGGTGAAAGAAGACTTGATGTAAATTTTGAGTTGCTGAATCTCGATTTCTTTGACTCCTTTAGAGAAGGAACGATAAGCTTTTCAGAACCTCGTTTTAACTTTGTTTTCGATAATAGTTTTGGGTTTCCATTAGGCGTTAGCTTCAATCAAATTGCTGCCATTACTCAACAAGGCCAAATTATTCCTTTAACAGGAAGTGCAGCTACTACTCCAGGTATTGTTAACGGTCCTCTTATTGATGCAATTGGCACAAATGTAAATACCACTTTAGATTTAAATTCAACCAATTCTAACCTTCCAGAACTGATAAGCTCAATGCCAAAGAAGGTGATTATTGAAGTGAATACCGAAGCGAACCCTGCAAATGCTCCAGCACAGTATAATTTTGTAGATGCCGGTAGTGAGTTAAATGTGGGGGTACGATTAGAATTACCAATGATTGTGAACATCAATGGTTTGGTTTCAACACAAAACGTTGAATTTGATATTGCTGACGATTTAGAGCAAGCCAAGCAATTAACGCTGAGGTTGATTGCCGAAAATAATTTACCGCTCGGTGGTGAAATAGAACTTGTTTTTAAAGATGCTAATAACAATGCAGTTTTTACTGTAAGTGAAAGAGCTTTGTTTGATGGTGCTCCAGTAGGAAGTGACGGCAGAACAACTCAAACCACCTCTAAAATTGTGGATATTCATTTTGCAGATGCTGATATTCGACTTTTAGAGAACGCAACGAGTATTGATGTGATAACTCGAATGACGACAACTGGCGCTGCTTCTAACGAGATCGTGAAGTTCTTTTCAGACTACACACTCAAAATTAAGTTAGCCGCGCAGGCCGATATTGAAATAACCTCTAACGATTAATCTAAGCCATGAAAAAACTTCTACTTACATCGTTAATATTGGTATTCGGTATTCAACTGTCATATTCTCAAGCCTACTTTTCTTATTTTCAACTAAGAGAACTAGTTCCTCAGACACAGAGTTTACAGCCAGCCTTTATTCCTAACAATACTTTTACTTTTGGCTTGCCAACTGCTGGTTTCGTGGCGCAATCAGACTTCAGACTTCGCGAACTAATTTCTAAACCTGATGGAGATATTAATTTTGAGATCAATTTTAATGTGCTTTTGGGAGCTTCCGCAGAAATAAACAGAGTAAGCACAGATGTAACCGCAAACCTTTTTCATATTGGCTATAAAACTAAGAATGGTGCGTTTAGCCTTTTTGCCAATGCCAGAGCTTCTGTAGACCTAAGGTATGGAAAGGATTTTATGGAGTTTATGGCCAACGGTAACTCAAACCGAATTGGAGGTGAAATTAACCTTTCTGAATCTAGGGTTTTTGCAAATTCTTATCAAGAAATTGGGGTAGGACATGCCCGTAAATTTTTAGGAGACCGCTTAACAGTTGGCGCGAGGGTTAAAGTTATTACAGGTTTGTTTCATGCCTCGACTGCCGAAGGCGCAAGTGGAACCTTATATACCAATGAAATAGACAATAGCTGGAGGATTTCACTGAAAAACGCAACAGTGAACACGGCTGGATTAGACCTATTAATGAATAGCGATGATTACGAAAGTAATGCTACTTCTAAATATGCCATGAACAACCAAAACAAGTCAGTAGCTTTTGATTTAGGGGCGAAATTTAAGGTGTTGGATTGGCTCACAGTCGAGGCTGCCATGAATGATATTGGTACCATTAAATGGAAGGAGCAGGTAAGGAATTACAACTCTGCCGACACTACGGTAATTATTAATGGTGTGCAGTTAAGAGGCTTAGAAAATTCTTCTGAAGTATTTAGAGATAGTATTGAGAATAAATTCAGATCAAACGAGACTCAAAATGAATTCAACACAAGCTTGCCAACAAAAACCTATTTGGCAGCTTCTTTATTTTTAACTTCAAGAGATAAGTTTACCGTAGTGGCATTCAATAATCATGTATTTAAGGAAATTGATCCTTCTTTTGCTGTTGCTTATAACCATACGGTGAATAAATTTACATTCGGACTATTAGGTAGTTATAGAGGGCCTCAAAATGAATTTAATATGGGGATGAACATTGCTGCTGATATTGGTCCTATACAACTTTATGTAGCAACCGATAACGCCTTGGTTTCAAACAAGCCTGAGCAATACTCTAAATTTGACCTTCGTTTTGGGCTCAACCTTATGTTTGGTTATAAAAAATGGTTGCCAAAATTAGACATTGTTGATTTAGACTCATTGTAAAACTTTAGGCCACTATTTTTTATAAATTTTGAAAAGAATAGTGGCTAAAAAGGCGCCATCAAACTTCGGATTGATCTTTAAAATAACTTATTTTGATGATCAATTCTTAATTCGAAAACACCCTTACGTATGAAGCAGTACCATGACCTAATGAAACACATTCTTGAAAACGGAGTGGACAAAGGAGATAGAACAGGAACAGGTACTAGGAGTATTTTTGGTTATCAAATGCGTTTTGATTTATCTGAGGGTTTTCCAGTGGTAACCACAAAAAAACTCCATCTGCGGTCTATCATTCATGAATTGCTTTGGTTTCTTCAAGGCGATACCAACATAAAATACCTGAAAGAGAATGGTGTTTCCATTTGGGATGATTGGGCAGATGAAAATGGAGATTTAGGCCCAGTTTATGGCTATCAGTGGAGAAATTGGCCTGCCAGAGATGGTGGAACAATCGATCAAATCACTAAACTTATCGATCAAATTAAGAAAAACCCTAACTCCAGACGACTAATGGTGAGCGCTTGGAATGTAGCAGACGTAGATCATATGGCGCTTCCGCCTTGTCATGCATTGTTCCAGTTTTATGTGGCAGATGGAAAGCTTTCTTGTCAGCTGTATCAGCGTAGTGCAGACGTGTTTTTAGGTGTGCCGTTTAATATTGCTTCATATTCCTTGTTAGTGTTAATGGTGGCTCAGGTGTGTGGTCTAGAGCCAGGTGAATTCATCCATACTTTTGGTGATGCCCACTTATACTCTAATCACTTTGAACAAGCAGAACTTCAATTGTCAAGAGATTTCCGTCCATTGCCAACCATGAAGATTAACCCTGGTGTGAAGAATATTTTTGACTTCAAGTTTGAGGATTTCGAATTAGTGGGTTACGATCCCCATCCACATATTAAAGGGGCTGTAGCAGTTTAAGCACTTCCATTAGTTTTTCTTTTGGGTTTGAATACTTCTTTTTGCCAAAAGAAGTGAAGTAACGAATTCCGCTTGCGTTAGAATTAAATATAGAATCTGCTTGAAGAAGAATTTCAGGTTTAGCCAAAACTTCCTTTACTTCTAAGGTTTCTAGAATCAATTTTCTCATTATTCCTTCAATACAGCCTGTTTGGAGAGAAGGGGTGAATATTTTATTACCTTCAACCCAAAAAAGATTCGAACTGTGGGTTTCTGCTAAATTCCCTTGGGTATCCAGTAAAATAATTTCGTCTAAGTTTTTTTGTCGCATTTCTATGCCAGCCAATACATAAGGTAATGCACTCATGGTCTTAGCAAAAGAGATGGCATTATGGCTCACTTTTGATGACTCAGAAACGCCAACTGCCCCGCCTTCCGTAAAGGCAGGTTTTGTGGTTTCGGCTACTTGTAATAAAAAAGAAGATGCAGATTGTTCAGGAGTATAGAGCCCGCCTTCCTCTCTCCAAACTTGAATTTTTGCTCTTATGTTTCCTTTAAGTTGATTGATGTCAGCTAGTTGTGAAATCATTTCATTTAAAGTTTTACTTGAAAGTTGAGGCGGTTCAAGGTCTAATACTTGACAAGCCCTTGTTAATCTTTGCAAGTGAAAATCAGTCAAATTAATTCTGTTGGGGCCTGTAACAATTGTTTCGAACAGGCCGTCTCCATAGCAGAACGCTCGGTTTTTTATATTGAGCGCTAGGCTGTCAATTTCGATGAGTCGGGAATTAAATATCGCTTTCATGTATTCTATAAACCACTTAAACAGATTGCCAATTCAAGTAGGGGATTATTCTCTAATATTGAAAGTAGAATAAATTTAGGTTATGGCTGAACAAAGTAGCGTATTTGATATGATTGGCCCTGTAATGATTGGCCCATCTAGTTCGCATACTGCCGGAGTAGTTAGAATTGGGCGGGTGGCCAGAAAAATTTTAGGTTGCCAACCAGATACTGCTGAAATCACTTTTTATAATTCTTTTGCGAGAACCTATGAAGGGCATGGAAGCGACAGAGCTATTGTAGCCGGACTTCTCGATTTTAAAACAGATGATGCTAGAATTAAAACATCATTTGATGAAGCTGAGAAAGCAGGCTTTACTTACACTTTTAGGTCAGTTGGTAACTCGCTCACCATGCACCCTAATACGGTTAAGATTCGAGCAACCGCCAAGGAAGAAACCATTGAGGTGATAGGAGAAAGTAGAGGAGGAGGAGTAATAAAAATTGTTAGTGTAAATGGATTTTCTACAGGCTTTAATGCCAATTTGCACACTTTGATTATTACGGCAGACGATAGAAAAGGAGCAATAGCGTTTATCGCAAGCATTTTAGCTAATTCTGAATGTAACATCGCAAATATGTCGGTAAACCGTAAAGGCAAATCTGATATGGCTTGTCATTGTATTGAAGCCGATTCAGGATTAGATAAAATTACTATTGAATATTTAAACCATTTAAGTTGGGTTCAAAAGGTCATTTACATACCCGATATAGATTTTTAAAAAGCAATCAAACATGATTTGGAAAAGAAAAATTTACCTGAGTCTCACAGGGCTCTTTATGCTAATGGCGTCCTACGGTCAGCAGAATAACTGGACGCTAGAAGAGTGCATTAATTATGCATGGCAAAATAATTTAACCGTTCGTTCAAGCGAGCTGAACAAGTTGAATAGTGAAATAGCCTTGAAGGAATCAAAATTTGCTCTTTTACCGAGCCTAAGTGGTGGAGGTAATTTGAGTAAATCATTTGGTAGAACTATTGACCCAGTTACAAACGGTTTTATTAGCACAAGCTTTGTGAGTAGTGGTGTTTCTGCTAGTTCTTCTGTTACATTATTTAATGGAGGAGCGCTTAGAAATACCATTAAGAGAAATGAGCTTAACCTTGATGCAAGTGAATTTGATCTACAGAAGGCAAAAAATGATATTGGGGTAACTGTAGCAACAAACTTTTTAAATGTTTTATTGGGAAGAGAACAGCTTAAGAATGCTAAGTTTCAATTAGAGTCTTCTCAAGCACAGTTAGAAAGAACCAAAAAATTAGTAAACGCAGGTTCTTTGCCTATGACTAACCAATTGGATTTAGAGTCGCAAGTGGCCACAAACGAGGTGTCTGTAGTAAATGCAGAAAACAACCTTAGGGCAGCTACTTTAAGCTTAAAGCAGGCTATGCAAATGCCAGCTGACGAACCTTTAGAAGTTGAAGCACCAGAGGTTTCGGTAGATAATATGGGATTTATATCTCAAAGCCCAAATGAGATATATAACATTGCAATGGGTGTACAACCAGAGATACAAAGTGCTGAACTTGGCGTAAAAAGTAGCGAAGTGGGAGTCGATCTTGCTAAGAGTGCTTTCTTACCTAGTTTAAGTTTAAGTGGTAGCATTTCCACAAACCATTCTGGAAGAGCTAGGCAGCTAATAGGAACACAGCAAGTAACAGTTCCAGCACAGAATATTGGTTTTGTAGATGGAACTAATCAATCTGTTTTTTCTAACCCAAGCCAACAAACGGTTCCGGTATACTCAGAGAGCTACGGGGTATTAAATCAGTATGATGACAACCTTGGTCAGTCGGTTTCTATTCGTTTAAACGTTCCGATTTTCAGCAGATATTCAAATAGTGCTAACCTACAGAGAGCCCAAATAGCAAAACAAAGGGCTGAAATTACTTCTATGAACACTAGAAACCAGTTGAGACAAAGTATCGAGTCTGCTTATAATAGTGCGTTAGCGGCCTTAAATACATACAACGCTACGCTTAAGCGTGTAGCCGCCTTAGAAGAATCGTTCAGGTCAACTGAACAACGATACAACGTAGGTGATGTGAACAATCTTGATTACCAAATTGCGAGTAACAACTTGTTTTCAGCAAGAGCAGATTTAATTCGAAACAAATACGAATACATTTTTAGAACAAAGATTTTAGATTTCTATTTAGGGAACCCAATTACATTACAATAACATGGCAAAGAAAAAGAAAGGATCAAATAAACTAATCTATATACTGTTGGTAGCAGTAGTACTGGTTTTAGTAATTGCCGTGGTTGGCAAGCAAGCAGGCTTTATTGGCCAGCCGAAAACATTAAAAGTTCAGATGGCATCTGCCAAGAAAGCTACTATTATAGAGAAAGTAACTGCCTCTGGTGTAGTTCAGCCCGTAACAGAAATTAAGCTTAGTCCAGATGTGGCAGGGGAGATTATCGAGTTGAATGTTGAAGAAGGAGATTTTGTAACTGAAGGTATGATTTTGGTAAAAATCAGACCAGATAACTTACAGTCGGCATTAGAAAGAGCAAGAGCAAACTTAAATCAGCAGAAGGCCAATTTAGCCTCAAGTATTGCTCAGGTAGCTAGAAACGAAGCGCAATTGCTTCAGTCTAAACAAGCTTTTGAGCGTTCGGAGCAGCTTAGAAAAGAGAATGTAATCTCAGAGTCTGATTTTGAAACAGCAAAAGCAAATTATGAAGTAGCAAAAAAGAACTTAGACGCTGCAAAAGAAAGTGTTAAGGCATCTGAGTTTGTTATTAAGTCGAGTCAAGCTACGGTAGAAGAAGCAGAAGAAAATGTTAGACTTACTGTAGTAAGAGCGCCATCGTCTGGTACTGTTTCGAAGCTAGATGTTGAAAAGGGAGAGCGTGTGGTAGGAACTCAGCAAATGGCGGGTACCGAAATGATGCGTATTGCCGATTTAACAATGATGGAAGTTAGAGTAGATGTAAATGAAAATGACATCATCCGTGTAACTCAAGGTGATACAGCTATTATTGATGTTGACTCTTACAGCTCAATGGATAAAAAATTCAAGGGTATTGTAACTTCAATTGCTAATACCGCAAATGCTAAATCATCTGCAGATGCAGTAACTGAATTTGAAGTGAAAATCAGAATATTGAACGAGTCTTTTGCGGACTTACTTTCTGAGATTCAAAGTGCTTCTCCTTTCAGACCAGGTATGACGGCTAGTGTTGAGATTATCACTAATACTAAAGCAGATGTACTTTCAGTTCCTCTTTCAGCAGTAACTACAAGAAACCCAAGCGCTAAAGCAACAGAAGGACAGACCACAGGAACCAATGCGGTTGCAACTACAAATGCTTCATCTAAGGATGAAACCAAAGAAGTAGTATTCATTGATGAAGGTGGAAAAGCTAAAATGGTTGTAGTAAAAACTGGTATCAGTGATTATGATAACATCGAAGTACTAGAAGGATTGAAAGAAGGTGATGTTGTAGTTTCTGGTCCATTCTTAGTGGTATCTAAAACCATTAAAGAAGGCGATTTAATAGAGAAAACTGAGGCTAAGAACTTCGGTGCTGTATCTAACAATTAAAATGAACTGAAGCGCTTAAAAACCGTTTAAAAAAATATTGATCTCCCTGTAAGTAGTCTTCTACTCGCAGGGAGTTTTTTTTGGCTATCTGTTATAACCAAATGAGCTTTTTACTTCTCTATACACTTAAATTAGTTTGTTGGGTAATGAGTAATATTTAATTAAGGCTTAGTAATACGGTTATATATGGTTTGACTCGTTGACTTTAAAAAGGGGTAGCCTTAACTAAAAGTTAAACGAACTAAATAGGGTTACCTAAAAAGCAAAAAGACAACCCCATTCGAGGTTGCCTTTTATTTGAGTTGAGATTGAAGTTCTTATTCGTATCGCAATGCTTTTACAGGGTTCTGGTTTGCAGCTTTTAGCGAATGGAAGCTGACCGTTATAAAAGAGATAACTAAGGCCAATATTCCCGACATACCTGCCGCAAGCAGTATAACTTCTTGTAAATTCATTCTATAAGCAAATACATCTAACCAATCATTGATTAACCAGTAGGCGGCAGGTGCGGCCAATACTAAGCCAATCAGTACTAGCTCCATAATATCCTTGAAAATCATGAAGACCAATTGAGGAACTGTGGCACCTAATACTTTTCTCACCCCAATTTCTTTTATTCGGGTAGCCGTAGTGAATGACGATAGACCTAATAAACCTAAACAAGAGATCAAAATACAGATGTATGAAAGTATTCCTGTAAGCTTGCTTTGTCGTTGATCTCCACGGTAAAGCTCTTCCGCTTGCTGATCTAGAAACTCATATTCGAATGGATGATTAGGGTCTAATTCGGTAAATTTATTTTCTAAGTAATTCATGGTGGGACCAATAGCACCATCATTCACATGAACCATCAAGGTGGGTAATCCCTGCGCTCCAGCATTTTGTAATTGGTATCTAAAAATAGCGGTTGGTTCTACCTTTACGTGAAGTGAAAACGCATTAAAATCTTTAACAATACCAATCACTTTAGTTGGTTCTGGTAAGCCAATAGGTGAAACTGTTTGGCCAATAGGGTCATCCCAACCCATAGCGTCAACAACCGCTTGATTAACAATTACCCCTTGAGTAATATCGGTAGGCATTTTCTCGTCAAAATCTCTTCCCAGAACAATTTCAATGTCCATTGTTTTGAAGTAATCTTTTCCAACAGTAAGAACATTGTATGTGTCTTGAGTAATGTTGTTTTCATTGTCACTTACACTTAATAGTCGTCTGCCAGCCCCTAAAAGATTATTACCTACATTTCCACCACCTCTGCCTACACCGAAAGCATCAGTAATGCCTAGAATATTTGGGTTCTGCATTAATTCTGCTTTTATAATCTCCATTCTATTTCTAACTGTAGTGTCTTGCAATGGAATCAACACCACATTGTCTTTATTAAAACCTAGGTCTTTGGTTCTTAAAAAGTCGATTTGGCTATTCATTAGTAGAGTGGTAATAACAACTGCAATGGAGATAAAAAATTGAAATGCCACTAAGACTTTTCTTAAGAAAACACTCTTAGGGCCAGTTTTTACACTTCCCTTCATAGCCACCAATACTGAAATAGCAGACAGATAAAAAGCAGGATAAATACCTGAAAATAAACCGATGACTATAGCCACCCCCAGCGACCCAAACAATAGGAGTGGATTGCCAAAGAAGTTGAGTTGAAGGTCTTTTCCTAAGAGTGCATTTAAGTTTGTACCATGAATTAAAATGTTCACGATTAATATGGCCAACATCAAAGAAAGAAAAGTAATGATGACCGATTCACTGAGAAATTGAGCGCGAAGTTTCCCTCTGCTAGAACCCAATACTTTTCGTACTCCTACTTCTTTAGATCGGTTGGTGGCCCTTGCTGTGGCCAAGTTCATGTAATTTATGCTGGCTAATAGAAGAATGAAAATGCCTATAGCAGTAAAAGCTCTTGTGTAAGTTAAGTTACCGGTAGGTAAATCATACTGCACCTTTGAATTAAAATGAATGTCTGCCAAAGGCATCAGTCGCGGGCTAAAGCCAGCATCTCCCAAGCCAGCTTGTAGCACCAATGGCTTCATGTATTTTTCAAAAAAGTCAGGAAACTTGTTGTAGATGTTATTCACATCATAGTTTTTCGGAAGCATGATGTAAGAATAGAGAGAGATATTCCACAACTGATTGGCTTTTTGTTGACCTGTTTGTACAGGTTGCCAGACGTAATTGTAGAGATTGAAATCAATCCTTCAAATGTGAGATGGACGTTGTCCGGTAAGTCTTTGATTATACCCGTTACCTTAAAGTTATTGTTATCGGTTTCTATTACTTGCCCCATTGCTTCGCCATTACCAAAAATACGCTTGGCGGCTGTCTGTGTGAGCACAATACTGCTAGGCTCTACTAAGGCCGTTTTAGGGTTTCCTTCTATAAATTCATGAGTGAAAATGCTAAATACAGAAGAGTCGGCAAAGTATAGGTTGTCTTGATAAATATTCTTATCACCAATTCTGAACAATTGCCTTCCAGCACCCATAAACCTTGTGAAATTCTGAATTTCAGGGAATTCTTCCTTCATCATTTCGGCCAATACAAAAGAGCTAAGAGCAAATTCATCATCCTTAGGAGGGATTCTAAATTTAGATTCAATCCTATAAATCTGATCGTACTTTTCATGGTGTTTATCAAAGCTCATGTCGCTTTGAACATACAGAAGAATGATAATAGCCACAGCCAAGCCAATAGCTAAACCGAAGATATTTAGGAATGAATAAAACTTATTACGAAGTAAGACTCTGAAGGCGTAGGAAAAATTCTTCATAGAAGTGGTTTAAAGCTGATGAACAACCAGCTTGTACCACTAAAGATGCTAAAGCTTTATATTGGTTTTAATGCTTTGTTAATCAATGTTTTATATTAAATATGATTAGAGTGAGTTACGATTGCTGTTCGCTATTGAACTGAATTATGAACGCATTCGTACAATTTAAGTACGGTGTTTTTTAATTAAAAGAAGGCGATAGAGCTGAATGCAGCAAATGGCTAAACATCTGATTTGATGGTTTTTAGTGATTAAATCAGAACGACTTGCCATGAAAGGAGGTTTTATACTACCTCCTTTTAAATCCTTTTTTATTGCCGAAGGAGCGTTTGCCCTTGCTCTTATTTTTGACAGGGTTATAAACAGGAGCCTCTCCCAAAAACTCAGGCAAAGCTACTTTACGCACGGGTTTACCGATTAGATCTTCAATTTTTGAAAATTTGAACTGATCTTCTTCATTGATAAAAGTTACCGCTTCACCTTCAGAAGATGCTCTAGCCGTACGGCCAATACGGTGGATGTAATCTTCCGCATCGTTGGGTACATCATAGTTAATCACCATGTCAATATTGTCAATATCGATACCTCTTGAAATTACATCGGTAGCCACTAAAATTTGAAGTTTTCGGCTTTTAAATTCTCGAAGAATGTCTTCTCTGTCTTTTTGCTCTAAGTCAGAAGAAATTGGTTTCGCATTCATTTTTTCACGCTGTAACTCTCTAGTGAGTTCTTTTACCTTCAATTTTGTAGAAGCAAAAATCACCAAGCTAGGAATGTCGTTGAAACGCAACAAATGCTTTACAAGGCCAATTTTCTGATTATTGTAGGTATTGAAAGCTACCTGAACCACCTTTTCGGCAGGTTTAGAAATGGCTATGCTAATTTCATGCGGGTCTTGCAGAATGTCTTTAGCCAGCTTCCTGATTTTTGGAGGCATAGTAGCTGAAAACATCAGGTTTTGTCTGTTTTTAGGCAGAAAACCGATGATGCGCATCAGGTCTTCATAAAAGCCCATGTCCAACATGCGATCGGCTTCATCAAGAATAAGATGTTCTAAATGGTCAATTTTAGCGTAACCCAAATTAAGGTGAGAAATAAGTTTTCCCGGTGTTCCTACAATAATATGAGCTCCAGTGGTCAGCGCTTTCTTTTCTCTTGAAAATCCATCACCATCACCGCCACCATAAATCGGTAATGATGTAGCTGGAGTAAAGTAGCCAAGGCCTTCAAGTTGCTGATCTATTTGCACGGCAAGCTCTCTGGTAGGGCAAATAATCAAAGTATTGATTTGGCCGTCTGGTATTTCATTCGAACAGATTTTATGTAGAATTGGTAGCAGAAAAGCAGCAGTTTTTCCGGTGCCCGTTTGAGCCACAGCAATTAAATCTTTGTTTTCAATAATTACTGGAATAGCTTGCTCTTGGATAGGGGTCGGGTTTTCAAAACCCATAGCATCCAAACCTTCCAATACACTTTCGTGGAGATTAAGTTCTTTAAATGTCAAGTGTGATTTATCTTTATGAGACTTAGGGAATTGCCTAAGCCTGTTACAATTTAGATTGAAAATTAAATGAAAAAAGCCGTATATAAAACCAATATTAATTGTGGTAGCTGCCTTTCTACGGTTACACCTTTCTTAAATGAGTTAAAAGAACTGTCGGAATGGTCTGTAGATTTAAGCAGTAAAGATAGGTTGCTTACCGTGAAGGCCGAAAATATTGATTCTGACCGAGTTGTTCAAGCGGTCGAACAAGCAGGATTCAAGGCAGAAAAAAAGCAGTCCGTTTTTGGTAAGTTATTTTAATTCTTCTTCCAGAAATAAGGAGAAAGCAACATCAGTACGGTAAATAACTCTAGCCTACCTAAAAGCATCAAGAAAGAAAGTAGCCATTTTCCTGGAGCTGGTATATTATAAAAGTTGTCCAAAGGGCCTACATTTCCAATTCCTGGCCCAACGTTACCTAATGAAGTAGCCACGGCTCCAAAGGCAGTGTCGAAGTCTACATTCATGGTAGAGAGTAAGATTACTCCCAAAATCATTACTAAAATATAGATCATAATAAAGGCCAGCACATTCGACACAACCCCTTGTTCAATGGCTTTTCCGCTTATTCTTACGGGAATAACTGCCGATGGATGAAGTTGCCTTTTTAATTCTAGAAATGAGTTTTTGAACAACACTACATGTCGAATCACTTTAACTCCACCAGCTGTGGAACCAGCAGAACCTCCAACTAATAATAGAATGAAAAAAAGTGTGGTTAGAAATGGTGCCCAAGCAGTATAGTCGGCTGATACAAAGCCAGTTGTTGTAATGATTGAAACCACCTGAAAGAGTGAATCTCTGAATGATTTTTCAAGTCCACTATCCGTAGCAATAAATACCGTAATGGTAACAATAAGCGCTATAACGATGGTGAAAATGGTATAAACAACGAACTCTTCATTTTTAAATACTTTTTTGAAATTCCTTTTAAGTGCGTAGTAGGTAAGCGTAAAGCTAGTGCCCGCTAAAAACATAAATACGATTAATACATATTGAATAAAAGGAGAATCGTAATGTGCTGCACTGGCATTTTTAGTAGAAAAACCTCCGGTAGCCATGGTGGTAAGCGAATGATTCACGGCATCGTAAATGGTCATTCCACCGAAGTAGAGCAGAATAGCTTCTGCAACAGTTAATCCTACATAAATGAACCAAAGGCGTTTGGCGGTGTCTTGAATTCTAGGTTGAAGTTTATCGGGTGTAATGCCAGGAGCTTCTGCCACAAAAAGCTGCATACCACCAATACCCAAAAATGGAAGAATGGCTACGGCCAATACAATAATCCCCATTCCACCAATCCATTGGGTAAGACTTCGCCATAGCAATATACCCTTTGGAGCGGCCTCTATATCATTAAGAATTGAAGCTCCTGTGGTCGTATAGCCAGAGATGGTCTCGAAAAAAGCATTGGTGAAATCAGGAATACTATTACTCAACACAAATGGCAGTGCCCCAAAAATTGACATGAAAATCCAGCCTGATGTAACAACAATGTATCCATCACGCTTTTTGAGTTCTTTGTCTGGAAGTTTTCGCGTAAAAAATTTCATTGAAAACCCCACCAATGCCGTAATGGCTGCTGAAGAGGCAATGGCCATTAAATCATGTTCGCCATAATAAATAGATACAGGCAGACAAAGAGCCATAAAGCCAGCATTCATCATAAGAAGAATACCGAGGACTTTTGAAATTGCTTTAATATTGAACCTCATCTGTCTGTAATTTATCAAATAAAGTAAGACTCTACTTTATTGATACTTTCTGGTTTCGATAGCACAACTACCCTGTCTTTTGGTTGAAATCTAAAATCACCAGGAGTGGTGAAACCTCTGCCATCACGAATAACACCGCCAATAATTGCGGTTTTCGGAAATTGAAGGTTCCTTAATTGGTGCTGGGTAATCTTTGAGCCTTCTTTTACTTCAAACTCAAGAATTTCAGCGTCTACACCATGAATACTGGTAATAGATACAATATCACCTTGCCTAATATGGCGGAAGATAAAGTTGGCTGCAATCAGCTTTTTGTTGATCATAGTATCCACTCCAATGCTTTGAGAAAGGTGGATGTAGTCCATGTTTTCTACCATAGCAATGGTTTTCTTCACCCCATTGTTTTTGGCTACCAAACAGGAAATAATATTGGTTTCTGAGTTTCCAGTTACAGCAATAAATGCATCAATATCGCTAATGCCTTCTTCATGAAGCAAATCTACATTTCTTCCATCACCATTAATTACCATGGCATCAGGAAGCTGATCGGCAAGTTCGAAACACTTCTGAGGGTCGCGCTCAATGATTTTAACATTGTAACGGTTACTTAAGATTTTAGCTGCATGAAACCCAACTCTTGACCCTCCTAAAATCATTACACTTTTAACGGGTTCTTTTTTCTTGGCAGCCAAGAAGAGTAACTTTTCAACCCCGTCAGGTTGTGCTACAAAATAGGCATGGTCGTTTACTTGAAACTTAGTGTTTCCGTATGGAATTAATGTTTCATCGTGGCGTAGAATGGCCACGGTCATGAACTTCTGATCTGGATTTAATTTGGCTACCTCCATCATGGTTTTACCATTCAGAGGGCTGTTTTCTGCGATATTTACCCCAATTAAAGAAAGAAGCCCCTTTTCAAATTCAAAACTGTCGGTGAGAGCTACTTCTTTTAAAAGTCTTTTAATTTCTTTGGCGGCTAGCGACTCTGGAGAAATGATATCATCAATCCCTAGATGTTTAAGGTTGAGTTTATCTTTTTGATAGATAAACTCGGTATTCGATATTCTTGCAATGGTTCTCTTTGCGCCTAAGTGCTTGGCTATAATGGCCGTGGCTATATTGGCGTCTTCTGATGAAGTTACGGCAATAAGTAAATCTGCTTCTGAAACTCCCGCTTCTTCCAAAACACTGTATGAAGTGGAGTTTCCTTTAATCGTAGACGCATCTACAGAGTTTGACGCAGACTTCAATTTATCTGCTACTTGATCAATCAATACAATGTTCTGACCTTCAGCGCATAGTAATTTAGCCAAATGAAATCCCACATTTCCAACACCCGCAATTATTACTCTCATTGTCATATCCGAAAATCGCTATGTTTAGCTTAAATCCTAGTGGTGCAAGTAAATGCTTTTAACAATATGCCAAAAAGGATTTCTATCATTTTTGAGAAACTACATTTCCAGTTTTTATGTGAATATCTCTTTGAGGGAAAGGTATTTCTACATTGTGCTCTTTAAACTTCTCAAA
The DNA here is from genome assembly GCF_001267955.1 of Roseivirga seohaensis subsp. aquiponti. Taxonomy (NCBI): domain Bacteria; kingdom Pseudomonadati; phylum Bacteroidota; class Cytophagia; order Cytophagales; family Roseivirgaceae; genus Roseivirga; species Roseivirga seohaensis. The sequence goes on along the minus strand of NZ_JSVA01000015.1, from coordinate 18,804 downwards.
TATTAAATAATACAACTGACTTTTTAATACGGTTGGCTTATTTATATAGGTGCTTGTCCATACTAACAAGTCGAAATTTAGAGAGTTGTCGCCATACTCTGTGAAGAGTACATCAGGTGCCGGAGTTTGTAGTACATCTGGGTGTTTGGTGGCTATGCCCAATAAAATTGATTTAATGTGCGCTGGGTCTTCTTTATAAGCCACTCCAACAGGAACATGAAAACGAATATTTCTACCACTATGGCTCCAGTTGATTACTGGCTTACTGATGAATTCGGCATTAGGAATAATGATTGAAATATTATCGTTAGTACTCACAGTAGTGGCTCTGGAAGAAATCCTGACGATATCACCTGTTACTTGCCCTACTTCAATTCTGTCACCGACTTTGATAGGGCGTTCAAAAAGTATAATCAGACCCGAAATAAAATTGTTAGCAATATTCTGAAGACCAAAACCAATACCAACACCAAGTGCACCTGCCAATACATTTAAAGAGCCTAATTCAATTGTACTTTGTATTATAATGAGACCTCCAATTAAAACCGCGGTGTATTGAAAAATAGTACCAATAGACTGGTTCACACCGAGGTCATCGGAATAACGACTCATGATTTGTTTTACAAAGATGATTTTAAGTTTTCCACTTAAAAAAATGAGTAAAATCAAAAGAAAAATCACCCTGAGTAGTTCGAAGAACATTAATGGGTTTTCTCCAGTTTTGCTTAGTGCAAAATTTAAACTTGAGTCTTTATCTATTCCAATAGCGGTAAGTGCCATTAGCAAACCGAAAAACAAAATAATGTATTTGGTAGTGTTTCCTATTGAAAGAATTGTTTTTCGGTCTTCAATATACTTACCCAGCACTTTATTGATTAAGAAAGACCTAACCAGATTACCCAATAGGTTAATTAATATCAAGAAAACAACAGGCAGAACCACTTCAGCGATGGTGAACTCTATGCCTAAAAAAGAAATAGGCTCGCTGATGAATGGGATATTATCATTAATAGAGGTGATTAACTGTTCATAACTAGATAATACCTCTTCTAAGTCGTTTTGCATAAGTGGTTACCAATATAACACATTTCTTTACTTAGGCAGTAAGAAAGATGAGTCGCCATAGCTCAGAAAACGATAGCCGTTGGTGTCGGCTTCTTGATATACTTTGCGCCAATCTTCACCAATGAATGCTGCTACCAGCAGAATGAGCGTACTTCCGGGCTGATGGAAATTGGTGATCAAACCATCACAAACCCTGAATTGATAGCCAGGAAAAATGAAAATCTCTGTTGTGCCAATTACTTGATTTAATTCGTTTATGTCCATCCATTTTAGAATGGCAGAAAAGGCTTCTAAACGACTGGCTTTTTGTGGGCTTTGGTAAGGCTCTAGCTTCTCAATCGCGAAATTTTCATTTCCATTCATTAGCCGAACACCAAACCAATAAAGGCTTTCCAAAGTACGCATGGAGGTTGTGCCAATGGCAATGATCTTTCCTTCGGCCTCAACTACACTCTGAATACTCTGTCTATCCACCACCATTTGTTCCGAATGCATGGGGTGTTCCAAAATATTCTCGGTTTTAATAGGCTGAAAAGTACCAGCACTTACATGGAGCGTAAGGAAACTTTCTTTAATCCCTCGGTCAGCCAAAGACTTCAGAATTTCTGGGGTGAAATGCAGACCAGCTGTTGGAGCGGCTACAGCACCGTCATGTGCTGAATAAACAGTTTGATAGCGGGGTTTGTCATCTTCTTCTGGCTGTCGGTTTAAGTAGGGTGGAAGCGGCACCTTACCATAAGCTTCAACTATTTCTGAAAACGAAATAGAGTCATCACTCCAGCTGAATTGAATTTGTCGGCTTTCGCGATCGTGAATACTGGCACTGAGGGTGATGTTTTTTTCACCAATAGTAAGTTGCCTCACCAACGGAATATCATCCTTCCATTTTTTGACATTGCCAATCATGCATTCCCAAATCACGGTTTCACGTTCTTCCATTACAATACTTAAAATGGGCGAAGGCGAAATGGGTTTGAGTAGAAAAATCTCAATTTGGGCACCAGTAGATTTATGGAAAATTAATCGGGCTGGAATTACTTTAGTATTGTTAAAAAAAAGTGTGGATTGACTAGGAATGAGTGCTTCAATGTCTTTAAAACTCTTATGCTCAATTAAGCCATTATGATAATGCAGAAGCTTAGACTGATCTCTTTTGGCTAACGGATATTTAGCAATTCGTTCATCAGGTAGCGAGTAGGTGTAATCGCTTAGGTTAATCTCTTTCTCTGGTTTCATCATTTGCAGTGCAATTTATTAAGGCACAACCGTAAACGGAGATAGATTGAAACTTTTTTCTAACCGATTAGTAAAATGAGTAAATCTTAAACAATCAATATTATGGGAAAAGGAGACATAAAAACCAAGAAAGGCAAAATCGCCAACGGAAGTTTTGGCGTTAACCGTCCTCGGAAAGCGAGTAAAATCGTTAGTCCTAAACCAAAAACAAAGCGCTGAATTAAGTGCTAATCAACTGAACAAATTTATGTGGGGTCGGCAGAAATGCCGACCTCACTGTTTTTGGGTATTCGAAAGTGTTCACATGATCGGTCGTTTCCGTACACTTTTTGAGTGGTTGATCTCCTTTGTTTTGTTTAATTAGCTGATAATCAAATGGTTTGATCTTTTGGCACATCTATTGGAAAGAAGTTGGCAAGGTTAAAAACAATAAGGTTAAAATTAACCGCCTTTGGTCGGGCGGTAACTCAAAATATCAAAGCAACAACATGAAAAATCTAGGTCAAAAAAACATCTCTGCGTTAATCGCACTTTTTTTAGCAATTACAATCGTTACATCGGTTGACGCTAAATCTAATGATTCGAACACCCCAATTTTCGAAGAAGACTTATCCTATTTAGAGGATGTTCAAGAGTATGTTGACGCATACATGGAACCAAGTCCTATGGTGTTCGAAGAAGCTCCTCAAACTGTAAAAGTATTCGATGCGGAAGGCAACTTGGTTTTGCAAGGTATGGTTTCCGAATTGAGCGAAGAAGGTTTGAGAATTTACAGACAGGCAGATTATTTGTCGTCTTTGTATAACACGAAATACTATCGATTGAAATAATAGTATAGCTAGTAGTTTAGTTTAAGGTTGATTAAGGCGATTTCAGACGGAGATCGCCTTGTCTATTTTAAAGGCTATTATTTAAAACTTATCAACTCAAACCTTACCGTATCTCCAGGTTTAAAATGAGCCAGTCTATCCAGCTCGGTTGAACTTACATTGGCAATTCTTGGATAGCCGCCAGTGGTTTGGGCATCGGCCATTAAAACGATGGGTTGACCTGAGTTGGTGATTTGTATGGTGCCCGGAATTACCCCTGACGAAATCACTTCTTCCTTTTTGGTATAGCCGTTAAGCGCTTCTTTTAGTCTATAACCCATTCTATTCGAATCTTGGCCAATGGTGAAGCGGTCGCCAAAAAAGCTTTGTTTTTCAACAGCAGAAAAAGCCTCAAATTCTGGCCCGGGATACACTTTTATTGGGGCTTCAATGGATAGACTTGGTCTTTCACTTTCAGAAATAGTAATAATAGGCTGATCTTTGCCACGGATAATCTCTAAGATTTGATCTTTGACGATTATACTGTCAGGTGTAGTTTGGGCTGTGTTTGTGGCCGAAGCACTAAAGCTTCCTAACCAACTTTGAATGTCCCATTTCCCATTGATGGCTAAATAAGCCCTGCAACCTGTAAGGGGTTTACCAAAGCTTAATACATCCCCATGTTCAATGTTTATTGTTCTGAATAGTGGTATTGTATTTCCGTTAATTTCCGCAGAAAGGTCAGCACCCGTAATCGCAATTTGACATTGTCCTTCGAATTGAATTTTCGGCCCTAGTAAAGTGATTTCTAAAACCTGGGAATCGGCTGAATTTCCTACCAAATGATTAGCAAGTTGAGCCGAAGCTTTGTCCATAGCTCCGTTGATGGGGATGCCCAAATCTTGCACGCCATGTCTACCCAAATCCTGTATGGTAGTTTGTAAACCCGGTTTTAGAAAATGTAGCCTAGCCATAATATTCTTCTAAGTTGAATGTATTGCTGGATACTCGCTTTTCAATCTCTTCAAATTCTACCGAGGAAATAGGCTTGAATTTGACAGCATCACCCGCTTTTAAAAGCGTAGGGTTTTCTGTTTTAGGGTTGAAAGTAGGGATAGGAGTGCGGCCTATAATTTGCCATCCACCCGGTGCATTCGCTGGGTAAATTCCGGTTTGCAAACCCGCTAAACCGACTGAACCCGCCAAAACTTCTTTTCTTGGTTCTGCTTTTCTAGGGCAGAATAATTGTCCAGGCAAACTGCCCAAATAGGCGAAACCCGCTACAAAACCAAGCATGTATACTTTGTAAGTTTCTTGGCAATGTGTATCAATAATTTCCTGCTGAGTCAGGTCAGTTTTTTCACTTACTTCATTTATGTCGAGCGCGTAAAGTGCCTCATAGCAAACAGGAATATGAATGATTTTTGAGTTTAACTCTAGGTTTTTCGATTGGATTTTTGAGTTGAGTTCTTCAATTTGTTTAGAGAGAGTTTTGAACGAAGTGTTCTCACTAAAACCCACTGTTAACGAGCAATAAGCCGGAATAAGAAAGGTAACTTCTTTGAGCTCTTGAAGTTGTTTATACAGTGAAAGCACTTGATTGTTGATGGCTTCATCAATTTTCTGCTCAAAATTCACGAGCAAAGCTGAGTCGCCAAAGCGCACAATTTTCATGGTGTTGAAAAGGCTTTTTGAGTTATTCCGTTTTCTTCCAAACCTAATTTAATGGCTTTTAGAATCTCCACCGCCTGAGGATTGTCGCCATGAATGCAAAAGCTTTCCGCTTGCAATTCAACCTTTTCGCCATTCAGTGTTTGAGTATAGCCGTTTTTAATAACTGATAGCACTTGACTAACAGCGGCTTCAGCATTATGAATTACTGAGTTTTCTTTTCCTCTGCTCATCAACTTTCCATCAGCTTCATACCTCCTGTCGGCAAATGCTTCGGCAATAAAAGTCATGCCTTCTGCTTCCACAATGTGCTTCATGTGACTGCCTGCTAAGCCCATGATCATAAGGGTTGGGTCAATGGATTTAATGGCTTTCACAACGGTGGCAGCTTCCTTTTCATTCTTGGATATTTCGTTGTAAAGTGCACCATGTGGTTTTACATATTTCAGTTGCCCTCCAGTGCTTTCCACCATTCCTTTTAAAGCAGACACCTGATACTTGACAGAGGCATACAACTCTTCAACAGACATTTGAATCACCCTTCTACCAAAACCCTGTAAATCAGGATAGCCAGGATGCGCACCGATTTGAATACCTTGAGCAATGGCCATTTCTATGGTTTTCTGAATATGGTAAGGATCGCCAGCATGCATGCCACAGGCAATATTGGTGGAGGTAATATGAGGAAAAATAGCCTTGTCATTGCCAACTGAAAAGTTGCCGTAGCTTTCTCCCATATCGCAATTGATGTCTATTTGTTTCATTTTTGCATGTACTTATGAAGTGATGATAAAGCAGTTTTTCGCACTTTATTTTTCATAAAGCCACTCCAGCCTAAAAGCATTCCGGGTAAACCCAGTGCCATCGAACACCATTTCCACATATTGAAACGATCTTTGTGGTAAACAATCTTCCCTTCTTCAATAATAAACTCTGCAGTAATTTTGTTGCGCACCACACGCTGTGTTTTGCTGAAAGGGTACACAGCCGTCCATTGAGCTTTGGCTTTTCCGTTAGTTACCTCAAGTATTTTATGGGTCACCGTCAAATCTTTCCCACCTCTTTCTATCAACATCGACCACATAGAAGTGATTTCTGAATCATTTAATCGACCAAAGGCTGGATCTTCGAATACAGCTTGCTTGGCATAACAAGCATTCATGGCTTCGGCATTCTTTTGGGCAAATGCAGTGTAAAACTGATCGATAAGCAGGCGGTTCTCTTGTATCGACATAAGGCAGCGGAGTTAAAATTTACTCAATATAACCTTCTTTCTTGAACCAATTGTAAGCTCGTTCGATAGCATCTTTCACGGTAAGGTCAGGTTCGTAACCCAATTCTTCTTTGGCCTTACTTCCATCCAAATGCTGACCGTAAGCTAAAATGGCCACTGCCGTTGAGGAAAGAGTAGGAGGAGAGCCTCTGAAAAGCGTATATTTTATTTCTTGTGATTTAGAAATGAATTTGGCCATGTTCAAAGGAATGGTCTTTTTGATCATGGGAACTTGGGCAATCTCACAAATCATTTTAATGATTTCTTCTATCGAAGTATTTTCACCAGTGATTAAGTACCGCTCTCCAAAACGGCCTTTTTCTAGAGCCAACAGTAAACCTCGGGCAGCATCGCCAGCATAAACCGCATTTCGAAGCCCATGAACATAAGCCGGGATTTCTTCATTGGCCGCATCTTGAATTAACCGGCCTGTGGTAGGGGAATAATCATATTCACCAAAAGTCATACTTGGAATTCCAATTACAAGAGGCAGGCCGTCTTCAGCGTTTATTTTAGCCATATAATCCATCAGCCATTTTACCCTTAAATAGGCATTAGTGCTTTCTGGCTCTTGGGGGTAATCCAGACTTTCATGGCCTAACCCGTTAGGGTTTTTAGGCAAAACAATGGAACCGCCCACATACAATGCTCGACTTACTTTTGCTTCGCGAACGCCATCAATAAAGAACTGCATTTGCAAACGGGCAGTCTTAATTTCTTGGGCGAGTGGTTTTGGAACGGTGGGGTAATAGGCAGCGCAATTGGCTACATAGTCTAATCCTTCCATGGCTCGAATCATACTGCCTCTATCGTTTAGGTCGGCAATACGGCTTTCGAACTTAAGGTCTTTAATATGGGATAGGTTGGAGTCTTTTCGATGAATAATCACTACTTCGTACTGCCGCAATTGAGCAGCAATGGCCAAATGGTGACCCAACATGCCTGTGCCACCAATAATGCCAATTTTCATAATGTATAGGAAGTAGTAAGTTTTAAGTAAGAGGATAGATAGAGGAGTGAAGATTAATCTTCATCATCATCTTCGTCCTCATCATCTGCAATGTCGAAGCCAGTACCTTCGTCTTCGTCATCCACATCTTCAGCATGTCTTTCTTCGTATTCCTCTTTAATCTCATCTTTGAGGTTACCGTCTGCATCGTAATCATCGTCATCTTCAATGATTTGTTGTGCTTCTTCAACGGTCATTCGAACAAGGTAATATTTCTCCTCAGTTTCGAAAGGAAGGGCAGATACACGTTTACCATCTTTATTGGTAAAGTAAATAAGGTTGTCTTCAAAGCCTTCAGGATACTCAAGCTTAATTTGCTCTTGGATTTCTACGTCCAGCTTGTCAAAATCTTTAATTACCCTTGGCTTGGGACTTGGTGAGCTCATAGTTTATTTCCGATTCAATTTTAAGGCAATTTCTATTTAAAAGTTAAAAAGTCAAGGGCTAGGACAAATAAAAAGAGAATATCTGTTTTAACCTGATTTGTCTGGGCCGTTATTTCACCTCCCGAGCAACAATTTTTAACTGTCGTTCTCTTTCAAATCTTTCCAAGCCAAACTGAATAAGCAACTCAATTAATTCAGAATAACTTACACCTGTGGCTTCCCACATTTTTGGATACATACTAATAGGCGTAAAGCCTGGAAGCGTATTAATCTCGTTGATCATAATAGTGCCATCGTTGCTGATAAAGAAATCGACACGGGCAAGGCCTTCACAACCTAATGTAGTGTATGCCCTTTTCGCCATTTCACGAACATCGTTGATTTGCTCATCGGTGAGTTGGGCTGGAATATGAATGCTCGAAGCATCTTTACTTACATATTTGGATTCGAAATCATAAAAACCAGCTGTGTTTACAATTTCGCCAGGCAATGAAGCCTGAGGTTTTTCATTGCCCATCACCGCTACTTCGATTTCGCGTCCGTTGATATTCTGTTCAATAAGCACTTTGCTATCGTACTTTAGCGCATCTTGTAAGGCCGCATCATATTCCGTTTTGGAATTTACTTTATGCACGCCTACAGAAGAACCTAAATTAGCAGGCTTAATAAAAAGTGGGAGACCAAGCTCTTGTTCTACCTTTTCGAAATTAGGTTGATGAGTCCATGTAGCGCAAACATAAGGGGCAATTGCAATGTTGGCATCGCGCAACAAACGTTTGGTTACATCTTTGTCCATGCAGGTAGCTGAAGCTAAAACTCCGCAGCCTACAAAGGCCACATTGAGCATTTTCAACATGCCTTGAATGGTTCCGTCTTCCCCAAAAACCCCATGTAATACAGGGAAGACAATGTCGATTTCTCTTAATATTTTTCCAGAGCCGTTTTCCAGCACTGCAGCTCCTTTTTCACCCTGAATCAAGGTTACAGAGGTTCCTACTTTATCATGCGTGTTTTCAGTGTCTTGTAAAAACCAATGGCCTCCAATGTCAATTCGCAGTGGAATGACTTCAAACAACGATCTATTAATATGTTTTAGAATACCTTCTGAAGATATAAGGGAAATTTCGTGCTCGGTAGATCGCCCACCGAAAACCACCGCAACTTTAATTTTTGACATTTAAAAAGTAAATGAATTTGTACACGTGAATAACGCCAAGAGAACTAAATATTCATATTGGTTTAAGAAATTTATTCAAGAGAGTTTGACAGGAATAAAGGTATTTACTGATTTCTATCTGACTTGAACTTGGTGTTGGCTTTTTCCATTGGCCATGCCAGCGATTGAACGGGGTTTACTTTTTCCGATGCCCTTACTTTTAGGTTATACAGCGTGCCGCTCAATCGTTTTCTAATTCTACTGATAATGATACTGTTTAGGTTAATTACCATTTTTTGATCCTGATATACGCCCAAGTAGTTAACCTTCACATCATTTGCCCCGTGCTTTTGCAATTTCCATTGAGCAGAATAGAAATTCACTAAATCGTAGTCCTCATTTCTGTTATACTCTTTTATTTGGGTGGAACGAGTATAAAAAGTCTCGTTTTCGTACCTGACATCTACTTTTACTCGGCCTGTTTTCTTAACAAAGAGCCAGGGGATGTCGACAAAGAAATCGAATGTGAAAGAGGAATCCTGTTTATCTACCAAGAGCATTTTGGATTTGCTTTCACCTTCTACCCAGTCATAACCATCTACATCTAAAATGAGGTTCATGACTTCATAGATGCTTGAATTTTTTATAATGAAGGAACCTCTTAATGCCTCATATCCATCTCCAAGGGTGTCTAATTGAGTCATGGTAATGCCTTTGTGTTCCCAAGTTTTTTGAGAAAAGGCATTGATTGACAAGAGAATGAGAAATGAGGTGATTAAAAGTCGTTGCATAGTTTTAATAGAGTGCCAAGATAACGGTTTTGATGAGTTTAGGGCAAATATTTGGTGAAAGGGTTTTTAGCTTTTACTTTTTAACTTGCTGAGATGAAATCAAAACTGTGGAGCTTACTTTTTTGGATGGTCATTGCTGCCGCCTTTATTGGGCCCGGTACTGTAACTACAGCGGCTGCCGCTGGCGCTGGCTATGGTTATAGCTTACTTTGGGCATTGGTGTTTTCGGTCTTTGCTTGTATTATCTTACAAGAATCTGCGGCTAGAATTACCATTGCTTCCGAACTCAGCTTGGGCGAAGCCATTAAGGATAGGTTTAAGTCGCAAAAAGTAGCACTGAGCATTGGAGTAGCTATATTTTTGGGCTGTGCTGCTTATGAAGCTGGAAATATTTTGGGTGCGATTTCAGGCGTTGCATTGATTTTTACTGGTATCCAACCTTCCGTTTTCACTTTGATTATTGTAGGGGTAAGCACACTTGTATTGTGGAGCGGTAAAACGCAAACCGTAGCCAATATTATGGGGTTTGTGGTGGCCATTATGGGAGTCGCCTTTCTGATTTCGGGCTTAAGTACTCCGATTAGCGGAGGGGATTTATTAAAAGGCGCTTTGGTTCCATCCTTTCCAGAGGGTTCTGTTTTGATCACTTTAGGCTTGGTAGGAACCACCATTGTGCCTTATAATATTTTTATGGGTTCAGGCTTGGCGAAAGGGCAAAGCTTGTCTTTTATGCGTTTTGGTTTGGTGCTGGCCATTTTAATTGGCGGATTGATCTCTACGGCCATTTTATTGGCGGGGGCTTCAGTAGTGGGGGAATTCAGTTTTGAAAATTTAGCCGCTACTTTGATAAAGAATAACGGTGTTTGGATGTCCTATACGTTTGCAATTGGCCTTTTTGCGGCAGGTTTTACTTCCAGCATTACAGCGCCATTAGCAGCAGCCATTACTTTAAAGAGTGTGGCCAAAAGTGAAAAAGGTTGGGAAGATAACGGTCTAAAATATAGATTGGCTTGGGGCAGCGTAATGCTCACGGGGTTGGTTTTTGGTGTAACGGGCGTGAAACCCATTCCTGTAATAATTTTAGCCCAAGCGGCCAATGGTTTGATACTTCCCGTGATTGCTATTTTTCTTTGGTTAATCTGCAATAATAAAAGTTACCTCAAAGTACATAGGAATGGGTTTGGAATGAATTTAGCCATGCTAATTACTGTTTTTGTTGCTAGCGTTCTGGGTTTTATTAACGTTTTTAAAGCGGGTTATGCTGTAGCGGGAAGTAGTTTTGCTTTTGAAGACTTAAATCAAATGGCTATTCTTGCTTTGTCACTTTTAGTTACTTTTTTGGCGGGCTGGAAAGTGATGAATGAGAGGTCACAATAGCTTATTACAACTTGTAAAGGTTTTACTAAAAATGGGTTCAAGAATTTATTTTTGTCTGTTCATGGTGCTGGTTTCCGTAGTACTGTTCAGTATGCAACTTCCAAATGTTCATCAATTAAAACACACTCCAAAACTTACGGTTACCGAACTTGATTTTGGAACAGAAGCTGTTACTTTTTGTATGCACGAAGGAGTCAAAATTAGATTCAAACTGGCTTTGGATGATTTCGGAACTGAAGATGTAGTAGTGAAAATATCCAAAGGTGAGGTAGACTTGAAAACTTGGGAAGCCGAAACGTTTACCTACTTAATCAATCCTAAAGCGGAAGCCTTTGAGGTAGAGGTTTGGGTGAAGACGAAAGATGTAGTCGAAATCCAAGTGCCGGTAGTAAATGGGAAGCTTGCAAACTATGATGTTTCTGGAGCTTTTGATACTTCAAATGCTAAATGGAAACCGATCAGTGAAGTTTTTCAAGTCGATGGAGATTATGTAAAGGTGATTTCTAATTGGAAACTATATGGCCGTATTTGTGAGTAGATCTTTGACTTTCAGCGCGAAAAAGGTAATGTTAGCTTAATACGAATTGATAGAGATTAATCATGCAATGCATGAAATATCGTTTAATTTTGCACAAAAAAAACATTATGAAGTTGTGGAGATCGGTGGTGGTGATTTGTTTTTTGGCAACAGCTTGTGGGGGAGGAGATATCCCAACGCCAGATCCGGTGGTAGAAACCCCAAATTACGATGCTTGCTTGCCAGAAGTTGGAGAGAGTACTCTAGAAGTGGTGACTTGGAATATTGAAAATTTCCCGGTGCACACCAATACTGCGGTCGCGGTAAAAACAATCATTGAAGATACAGATGTGGATGTAATCGCACTTCAGGAGATTACCTCAAAGTCAGAATTTAATGCCCTTGTTGATGCTTTAGATGGCTGGTCTGGCCATGTTGAGGACTATGCAGGCTCACAGTGGGTGGGATATATGTATAAGACTTCTGAAGTTACAGTATTGACGCAACCCGAAAACCTATTTCCAGAAAGCAGTAATGACGATTACAATTTTGCTTTCACCAGTGTAAGAAGGCCATTATACATGAAATTTCAGCACATTAACGGATTGACGGTGAACATTATCAATGTACATATGAAGTGTTGTAATGGTTCAGAAGACAGAAGAAGAAGTGGGGCTGTATTACTGAAAGACTACATTGATACTAATTTACCGAATGAGAATGTGATTTTACTCGGAGATTTTAATGATGAAATTGTAGACCAAGCAGATAATGTTTATCAGAACTTTATTGATGACAATGCGAACTATAAATTTGCTACCATGCCTATTGCCCAAGGGCCTTCAAGTGAATGGTCATACCCTTCTTGGCCTAGCCAAATCGATCAAATTCTAATCACTAATGAGCTTTTTGCAAAGGCAACAGAAACACTAGTATTGAAACTCGACAATTGTCAAACTACATTTGAATCTCAAGTATCCGACCACAGGCCTGTAATGATTCGTTTGAATAATAATTAGGCCCGATGCTTCTAAAGAAAATCGCCCTTCTAAGAATTTCTTGGAAGGGCGATTTAGTTTTTTATAGCCATTGTAAGACGCTTTAAGCTAGAACTTGATCCACTCAACCATGAATGGATTCTGATTTACCGTAGCGTTGTATAATCTCGCCTTCGATTTCAATCAGTTCTTTCCATTGTTTATCTACATCTAAACCTTCACCATACTTTCTGGCAAAACCTAGAAATGTGGTGTAATGACCTGCTTCGCTAACCATTAGCTGGTAATAGAATTTAGACAATTCTTCATCTTTAATATTTTCGGAAAGTACTTTAAAGCGTTCACAGCTTCTGGCTTCAATCATGGCAGAAAATAAAAGTCGGTTTACCAAGCTTTGTTGTCTGCTGCCCCCTTTTATTCTCGCTTTAAACAGTTCATTGACATAACTGTCTTTTCGTTCTCGCCCTAAAGTATAGCCACGTTTCTTGATGATTTCATGCACCATTCTAAAATGCTCGAGCTCTTCTTGCGCCAAAATAAGTAGTTCAGTAACCAGTTCAGTATGTTCCGAATTCCCCGCAATAATGGTGATGGCATTGGTAGCTGCTTTTTGTTCGCACCAAGCATGGTCTGTTAGAATTTCTTCAATATTAGTTTCTGCTAAATGTGCCCAACGTGGGTCTGTGGCAAGTTTTAAACCGAGCATATCAATTTGATTTTATAAGAAAGCCAAAAATAGGGTTAAGCCTAATGGATTAATAATTATGCAGCCTTTACTTCAACAACTCCTCAAATACCTTTTGAACATATACTGTAATCGTTCCTAAGTATTCAAAATTGATGGTTTCGAAAGTATCACTTGGCTTGTGGTAATGTGGCGTAGTGTCTTTGTTTACGTACTCTTCAGTCAAACCAATGGCATTAAAGCCCACATTTCTGAAAGAACGGTGGTCGGTAGAAGTTACGGTAGACATATGGATTGGGAATTCATAACCGTAATCTTTAGCCACTTTTAAGTAATGATCTTTTAGTGCTTCGGTAGGCATTTCTAATTCAAAACCCCTGTCACCATCATTGTCCCAACCCATTTGGTCAATGGTATGTACCGAAACAATATTGAAGTTCTCATCCTTTAGTTTTTTAGCGTAAGCCTTGCTACCTATTAAGCCGCGCTCTTCTTCATCGAAGAAAACAATCTTCACATTGTATTTACGTGAATTTAAACCGGCAATATGCTTGGCCACGGAATACACCAAAGCCACACCTGAGGCATTATCATTTGCGCCTGGGCAATCTTTTACAGAATCATAATGAGCACCTAAAACTACCCATTCATCAGTTTTTGTAGTGGCCATAATGGTGCCTACCACATTATTTCCCGTGGCGCTGTAGTTCTCAATTTCAACTTGATCGATAAACTCAGAAAGTTCATTCTTTAAGAAATCAGCTACAATTTCACGCGATTCTTGTGCATGACGATCCTTTAGTTTTGTATTGCCTTTGATTTCCGTATGGCCAGTAATCTTAGAAGTTAAGTCTACTTGTTCTTGAAGTTTTTGCCCCTGAAAGGCTAACGAGTTGAAAGAAAAAAGAAGAATTGTAGCGACTAAAAAATTCAATTTACGGGTCATGGCTTATGCGTTTTTTTGAGCTCACAATTTAAGGTATTCCTCAATGATAAAAACAAGAATGTCGGTTGAATGGCTTTTCACTTCAGTTTCTGGATAGAAAAGTAACCTCAAATGGAAAATTCTAATTTTCTGTTTGCTTTAGAAAAATCCTTTCCTAGATTTGGGGCATAATGAGAAACACAAATTTACATAGCGCATGGTGGTGGCATTTAACTGAACTCAGTTGATGTGAACACATGCTATATGTAATATAACGATATTCAAAAGCCTGCTTCACGCAGGCTTTTTTTGTTTTAGGCCATTCAAGAACCGAAAAATGAACAAGATTAAATTAAATACTACCTCGCAAAAACTATTGGCAGATACCGTCACCCCGGTGAGTATCTACTTGAAGTTGCGCGATAAATACGAGAATCCAATTTTGTTGGAAAGCTCTGATTATCATGGAAATGACAATAGCTTTTCTTACATCTGCTGCGAGCCTTTGGCCAGTTTTAGGTTGAAAGATGGCCAATTGACAAAGCAGTTGCCTGGCCAAGCGGAAGCTCAATATCAAGTAGAGAATAGTAAGGTAGGCGATGAATTAAGTGCTTTTTCAAAAAGTTTCGAATCGGATGATAATCCTTATAAATTCATCAATAATGGCCTTTTCGGTTACATTGGCTACGATGCGGTGAAGTATTTTGAGAACATTCCTGTGAATGAGGTAAAGGAAGATCAATACGGAATTCCCGATGTGCTTTACCATGTGTATCGTTATGTAATCGCCATCGATCATTTCAAAAACGAACTCTATGTTTTTGAGCATTCACCAGAAGGAACTGCGCCCAAAGGCTTGGAGCCAATTATCAATTTGGTGAACAATAAGAACTATCCATCTTACGAATTCAAAACAATAGCTGAAGAAAGCTCTAACTATACAGATGATGAATTTTTGAACATCATTCAAAAAGGAATTGATCATTGTCACAGAGGAGATGTATTCCAGATTGTGCTTTCAAGGAGATTCCAGAAGGGCTTTAAGGGAGATGAGTTTAACGTTTATCGTGCCCTAAGGTCGGTAAATCCTTCGCCTTACCTTTTCTACTTTGACTACGGTAGCTTCAAAATATTCGGTTCTTCGCCCGAAGCGCAATTGGTGATTAAAGATGGTGAGGCTACTATTCACCCCATTGCAGGTACTTTCAAACGTACTGGAAACGATGAAGCAGATGCAGAGTTGGCCAAGGTATTACACAACGATCCAAAGGAAAATTCGGAACATGTTATGTTGGTGGATTTAGCCCGCAACGATTTAAGTCGTGCTGGATCGAATGTGAAAGTGGATACCTATAAAGAAATTCAATATTACTCGCATGTAATTCACTTGGTATCTAAGGTAACAGGAACGCTGAATGCCGATGTACTATCAACCGACATGGTAACAAGCACTTTCCCAGCCGGAACACTTTCTGGCGCCCCTAAAGTCCGTGCCATGCAGCTAATCAACGAATACGAAAAAACCAGACGAGGCTATTACGGTGGCGCTATTGGTTTCATGGGTTTCGATGGCAATTTCAACCATGCGATTATGATCCGTTCTTTTCTGAGCAAAAACAGCAATCTACATTTTCAAGCAGGTGCTGGCGTAGTTGCCAAATCAGACAAGACCTCTGAACTACAAGAAGTAAATAATAAACTAGGAGCATTGAGAAAGGCCATTGAAATGGCGGAGAATATTAGATAGTAGTAATCAGGGATCAGAAAATCAGTGGATCAGGAATTAGGAACGGAGAAAAAAAATAATCAGATGAAGAGTTTTAAGGATTTAGAAGCTTGGAAAAAGGGTAGAGTGCTAAGGAACGATATATCGGCTTTGACAAAGACTTTTCCTGTCGAGGAGAAATTCAAACTTGTTGATCAAATTATCAGGGCTTCGCGATCTGTTACTGCCAATTTAGCTGAAGGCTACGGAAGGTTTCATTATCAGGAGAATATCCAGTTTTGTAGGGTTTCTAGAGGTTCTTTAACTGAAATACAAGACCACATAACTGTGGCCTATGATGAAGGATACATTGATGAGAAACTAGCAAAGAAGTACGATGAACAAGTGGAAGAATGTATTCGAATCATTAACGGCTACATCAATTACTTAGTTAAGAGCAAACAGGAGAAACAATAAACCCTGATAAACTGATTCCTGATATACCGATAACCGATAACTGAACAAAATGAAGATACTAATACTAGATAACTACGATTCATTCACCTACAACTTGGTGCATTACCTGCGCGAGTTGGCCAAGGGTGCGGAAATGAAGGTCGTACGAAACGATCAAATTACAATAGACGAAGTGGAGGCTTATGATAAGATTTTGCTTTCTCCTGGGCCAGGAATTCCAGAAGAAGCGGGAATTATGCCTGAACTGATAAAGCGGTATGGGGCAACCAAAAGTATTTTAGGTGTTTGCTTGGGGCATCAGGCCATTGCCGAGGCCTATGGAGCTTCACTTTATAATATGTCGGAAGTATTGCATGGTGTTTCAAGCAAAATTAAAGTGGTGAAGCCTGAGGACAGACTCTTCAATGGCATTCCAAGCGAATATGAAATTTGCCATTACCACAGCTGGAATGTGAGTAAGGAGAATTTAGGAAATGAACTTGAAGTCACCGCCTATGACGAACTCGGTGAAATCATGGCCATCAGTCATAAAGAATATGATGTTAAAGGCGTGCAGTTTCACCCAGAATCCATCATGACAGAGTATGGGCATAAATTGCTTGAGAATTGGCTCAATGATTCAGTGAACAGTGAAACGGTGATCAGAAAACAGGAACTCACCTCATTTACTAAATCCTGATCCACTGATTTTCTGATTCCTTATAACTAATAAAAGAAGATGAAAGACATACTAAACCAACTTATAGAATATAAATCGCTGGATAAGACCACAGCAAAGGAGATTTTGATGAATCTCACATTGGGGAAATACAATCAGAGTCAGGTGGCGGCATTTCTAACGGTGTACTTAATGCGAAGTATCACAGTGGAGGAACTCGAAGGCTTTCGCGATGCCATGCTAGAACTTTGTGTGCCGGTAGATATTCCAGAATACGATGCCATCGATCTTTGTGGAACAGGCGGAGATGGAAAGAATACTTTCAATATTTCCACACTAAGCTCTTTTATTGTTGCTGGTGCAGGGCAAAACGTAGCCAAGCACGGAAACAATGGTGTGTCCTCTGTTTCTGGTTCTTCGAATCTGATGGCGCATTTCGGTTACGAATTCACCAACGACATTGGTAAGCTCAAAAAGAGTTTGGACGAAAGTGGAATTGCTTTTTTGCATGCACCACTTTTTCACCCTGCCATGAAAAACGTAGCACCCATTCGAAGAGACTTGGGCGTAAAAACCTTCTTTAATATGTTGGGGCCAATGGTGAATCCTTCATTTCCTAAAAAACAATTGGTAGGAGTGTTTAGTCTAGAGTTGGCCAGATTATACGGCTACCTTTACCAAAAAACCGATAAGCAGTTTGTGATTTTGCATGCCCTCGATGGCTATGATGAAATTTCATTGACAGGAGGTTTTAAGAAAATCACGCATTTGCAGGAAGAAATTGTTCAACCCGAAGATTTAGGACTTACCCGAATTCAACCCGAAGCCATTTTTGGTGGCGAAACGGTGGAAGAATCAGCTAAGATTTTCGAGAGGATATTAAAAGGCGAAGGTACAAAAGCCCAAAACGAGGTAGTGATTGCCAATTCGGCTATGGCTTTACAATGCGGTAAAGGCTATAGCTCCGATGATTCAGTGGGTTACGCACGGGAATCGCTTGAATCGGGGAAGGCACTCAAGGTATTTAAGACATTATTAGATTTATAAAATCGAGAAAACAGGGAATCAGTAATCAGTAGAATAGATGATAATAATTCACTGATCCACTGATTAACTAATCCCTGATAACTGACATAGAATGGATATTTTACAAAAAATCATTGCACACAAAGAGAAGGAAGTGGCCGAACGAAAAGGGCTTTTTCCTCCTAAGTTATTAGAGCAGAGTATTTACTTCGAGAGCAAACCCGTTTCGTTGAAAAAGTATTTGCTGCGCGAAGATAAATCGGGAATTATAGCCGAATTCAAGCGTAAATCGCCTTCGAAGGGCGTGATTAATGCCCACGCCAAGGTAGAAAGAACTACAATCGGTTACATGCAGGCAGGTGCTTCGGCACTTTCTGTATTGACGGATTCTGAGTTTTTCGGAGGAAAGAACGAAGACCTTTCTACGGCCAGAAAATTCAACTTCTGCCCTGTACTAAGAAAGGACTTTATTATTGATGAATACCAGATCATTGAAGCGAAGTCGATTGGTGCCGATGCTATTTTGTTGATTGCTGCTTGTTTGACACCAGAACGGTTGAAGGAATTAGCGGCATTTGCCAAAACGCTTCAATTAGAAGTGCTGATGGAAATTCACAATGAAGAAGAGTTGCATCCGTACCTCTCTCCAGATTTAGACGTAGTAGGAGTGAACAATCGTAACCTTAAGACTTTCGAAACCAGCATTGAAACTTCAAAAATGTTGGTGGACAAAATCCCGAACGAGTTTGTGAAGATTTCAGAAAGCGGCATTAGTGATCCTGCTACCATTGTTGAGTTGAAAAAGGCAGGCTTCCAAGGCTTTCTAATTGGTGAGACCTTTATGAAAACTGGCAGGCCAGAAAGGGCAGCTGCTGAGTTTGTCGAACAAGTAAGGAAACAGCTTTCAGTGTAAAAAAGGAAAAAGTTGATCAGAAAATCAGAAATCAGGAAAAAATGAAATAGTTGATCAGAAAACAGAGAAACAGGGAACTGAAATCGCTGATAAAAATTCGTTTTAACTGATAACTGATAACTGATAA
>NZ_JSVA01000014.1:0-140545 GCF_001267955.1 Roseivirga seohaensis subsp. aquiponti | reverse complement strand
TCAACCTATTTCAGGACGATACACACCGTGGGCTTATGGCTCACGGCCGTCTACTCGATTGGCAAACGTTATTTATTAATCGACACAATTTCAGGCCCGTATGAATAAATTGATAGGTCCTTGTTTTGAGTAACGAAAGTGATTCTTGCTAAATGATAGGTTTCATTTTCTTCAGGAAGAATACTAATGGTGTCTAAAAAGATATTGCTGTTTATGATTAATCCCTTGTCAATTTTATATAAAGCCTTTTGAATATTAGATTTAAAACCAGTGTTTGGTTTCTCAAAATACTCGATTGTTTTTTCTTCCTTTTCGGTTGCATCATGAATAAACGAAGCGATGATACCCTTAAATCTCAATAATGCCATTTCTGGATTGTTCTCTATTTTAGCACCAATATAATCATGGTATTCCTTTAAGGGATTTTCTGTAAATTCGGGCACTATTATAAAAGAATCAAACTCTCTAGGCATAAAATTTTACTTATTCAATATAGTATACTTATTTGCTTTCCTTAGTTAAACAAGAAATTAGATTATCACAAACTCAATGAAAGTAGAATCTAACATTAATTTTTCTTTTCATTTTCTTTACGAATTTTCGCGTAGTTTATTTCAAAATCGTGCCTACGCTTTTTTTTATATTTGCCGTCTTTGGTGTAGTAAAAAGTGATATCTTCACTTTCTGCGTTCAAGTAAATTTGAGTTTTTTCTCCTTCTTGGTTAGTTACATGAAAAGTGATACGCCTTTTGTTATTATCGTCAACTTCATATTTTATGATGTGAAATACTTCTTCTGTCTCTCCCAATTTTTTCATGATGGTTTTGGCAACTTCGTCTATTACAATTTCAAAAGTTCCTTCTGGTATGTTTTCCCACCAACAAGGTAGTGATCCATTAATCTCATGTTCTATAACTTTGGGATCACCATCAGTAGATCCTTCACAAATACACTCATGATATTTTTTTCAGCAGTTAAATATAAAGTCTGGGCTTGTCATAGGTTACCAATTACTATTAATAAAATAAAGAGTAAGGTCTGTTTTAAGTACATAATATTTTTTTAAGGGGGTGATTATATTATTCTTGATATTTGAAAGTGATGTCTTTTGTTTTTTCAAAAAGTGCTTTTGTGAGTTCATTTCTGGGATGAAAATAAATATAGTCCATTCTCCATCTCATTCCATGAGTGCCATACATACCAGTAGATGGAAAATAAGCAAGATCTAATAGTACATTATATCCTTTGGATTTTGCCAATGTTATAGCTTCGCTTTGCAATGACTTATAAACTTGGTATTGAAATTTTTCAATATGGTGTCTAGATGCTCTTTGATAGTCTCTACCTTGATATTGGGTTTCTAGTTTTTTGAGGAAATTGAGAAAATCTGCATTGTTAGATATAATATGGTTTGTCAGTCTATCAATGTCTACCTTGCCTATTTTAGCAACTTCAACACCAACTTTCAGCCCTGAACTATTCTCCTTTAACTTCAAGTTTACCATATCGGTTATATCTCCACCTTCTTTTAACCCTAGTAATATACGATCGGTCAGCTCAGGGTATTTATTTTCTGTTTTTGTACTGATTATTCTAAAATCAGAAGTGTTTAATACCAAATCAATATTGTTTAATTCACATATATATTTTATGGCACTTTTTACTTTATCGTAATGTTCTTTGTTTGAGCTTGCTCTTTTAGATTTTATTTGAGCTTGGTAAGTTCTTTTTTCCTCTTCTAAGGCTACACGTTTAGTATTTGCAATTTGTTCTTGTATTTTCAGTTCATTTTTGAGCTCATTAATGGACTCTTCATTTTTATTGCCCATCACCTCATTTAATGTAAGGCCTTGAATCCTATTTTTAAGTTTAGTTATGGGTTCGGATATCTCATAACTTTTTTCTAAGAAGTATATGTCTTTTGATTCATCATGAAAAGATACAGGATTTTCAAACTTCATGATGTCTATAAAGCCTATTTTAAGGGTTTCTGATGAGGGTAGTTTGTCAATACTTTGTAGGTTATTATTAGCTACAATTTCTGTAATATCAAGACGAGGATTACGGTAAATAACAAACGAATTAATTAGATCTGTGTTTGAACCAAACATACAATCTATATTTAGGCTTGTAACCATATTTGACAAAACACCATCCATCGCAGCATAGTATTGTTGAGTTGTTCCGAAATCATCTTTGTTTTCTCTACTTATTTTAAAATCATTTTCAAATTGTGGTAAAAGGTCTTCATAATAAAATTTAGCATATGAAAGTTCATCTTTTTTTGTCTTGTTATTATCTGGTGTTTTTGACAATGCAAGATTAACACTATCTATCTTTTTCAATAAATCTTTGTAGGTTTTATCGAAATATACATTTCTTAACTTTTGAAATTTTTTGTATTCAGGACTTTTTGTTTGCAGGTAATCTGCTTTTACAGTTCCAACTGTTTGTGCCTTTATCTGTAAAGAAAAAATAGAAATTATAATGTAAATAAGGTGTTTTTTTAATATCATAAAATTATTGTTCAGTAAAAGTTTTAAATAATAATGGTCATTTTAGGTTATGTTTGCCAACGGCCCTGGCTATGGCAAGTGCGGGATTTCAAGGCACTTACTTGTCCGATTAGCAATTAGATTGTTTTGTGTAATTACTTTCATTTTAGCACTTTAGCCCGCATTTGCTATAGCTGATGTGTGTGCCTTGAATGGTGAATATAGGCCAAAAATATGGCCGTTCCAACGGGTGAAAGTCCCGTAAGCACTGGGGTCGTTCCCGGAAGCTAAGCAAGTGGCAAGCTGGTTTGGAGTGATCCATGCAGTGAAGTAAGCCAGACTGCGGTATGTGTACTGACGAACAGAAACTACATACAGAGGCTATAAGGTCGGATGAGGTACCACATGCTGCCGAAGTCCAAATCTCTGATTGATTTAATCAAAAGGGGAGAGTGCCGAAATAGTAGATGTAGCAGGGATACATACAAGGATATTCATCTTACCGAGGGAGATCTCGGACTTCACGAGTTGAAGACTGAGAAGTCAGCAGAAGCCATAGTACCGATTGGTAACGAGCTACGAAAACCGTAGAGGTCTCACAAGATAGGGAAGGGCAGAACATCAGAACGTGTTCAAATTCGTATAGGAATCCTGCTCTGCAGAATAGCCTACGCTTAAGCGGACAAGATCAGAACAAAAAAGTGAAGATCTGAACTGATGAACCGCCCAGTACGAGACCTCTCGAGGCTTCGGGACTTGGTGGTGTGAGAGGCGCACCGTGGGCTTATGGCTCACGGCCGCCTACTTGATTGTATGCCGTTTTATTTTAAATTATATGAGTCAGTATTTCTACCGATTTAGTCAAAATTTCATTCATTAGTTTGAGACTCTTCTTTTCAGGTTCTTTCTGTCCGTGAATGAGATCGTTTCGAAACTTGTTCAGTTCGGCAAACTCTTGAAAGGTTTTATCGTTGATTTTACCGCTATCTTTTAGTTCTCTAATCCTTTTAAAGGGAGGAATAAATTTTCCATTCTCCGTATTTAAAAGCTTTTCGAACTTTATCCAATTCGTTATGTATTCTCCGACCAAACTATCATCCGAGATTTCTTCTTGTTCCAAGATCGGTATATCAAACAGGTTGTAAAAAAGGTTTTTGGCTATTTCTGCATAGATTAAAACCTTTGTTTTTTCAACCGTAATTCCATTTCCGTTATGATATAATTCGTTCCTAAGTCTATGGAACCATTCTATATCACCTAAGTCAATTCCACTCAATTTTTCAGAGCAATATTCTTCTAGAGCATCTAATAACTTAGGAAAGCTTTGAATGATTTCATTGTACTTATTGCGACTAAGGTTTTCAATTTGAGTTACCCTTTTGGGAAGTCCTAAATATGTTTTAATCATTAATTCGACAGAGTTGTCAATACAGATCATTCCCATCCGTAGATCAAAATCTGTCGCTTGATTTAAATGGTAAATTCCGTGAACCAATAATTCCTTTGGTCCTGTCATCCAAGGTTTTTCCATTAGGCGTTTAAATTTTCTAGTCTCTCCATGGTAATTCTAAACTTAGTGCCAATCATTTCCACAGTGTCGGCACTGTTTGGCAATTGGCGTTCTTGTGAGGCGACCACAATTCGGGCAGCTGTTCAAAAATACTGAGTCTCCGTTTTCATCAAGGATACGTTTAGCTGTATTGAGTTCAAATTGATCATACCCATCTTTAAGTAAACTTAGAATTTCAGGATCTTCGGTTAACCAACCCCTTTCAAGAGATAGTTTAATTCTGACAGGTTTAGGGTTCTCACCCATTTTAAAGCTAGTAGACCAATGTTTCCATGCCTTACTTTCTTTATCTGTCATAAAAGAACTAAAGTATCTCATTATGTAATGGGCAGTTTCTTGATCCATTAACGTTCATTTTTAATTACACACAACGTTCTGTGTATGGCCAGTAGGGCAGTTTCGAAACACTTTACTTTCGGTTTACCATTAAGCCAAAACAAACGTTTTTACTTTTAATTTTCTTTTTGTTAAACGTCAAAACTTTGTTTTGGCGTTGCCTGCTCAATGAACAGGACTTTCAATTTATCACTAAATGCCCTATTGGCTATACACCATGTTGTAGTGCGTTTTTTCTTTCTCCGTCAAACCATTCCGAGACCTTTTCGACCAGATTCATGATTTCATAAATATCAGATTCTTGGTCACGTTCAATAAGTTCATCAAGTCTTCTGAACTGTTCTGAGATTACTGAACTTTCCTTTTTTAACTCCTCCAAGTTCTCTTTCCATTCGAGCCTGTGCGCAGTTAATGAGTAATCAGAATTAGGTCCACCATATACTTTATCAGCATCTTGGTCATCTTGTCCGTCATCTTCCCAAAAACAAATTGAGCAGATATCCCATGCATTTCTTTCATCAAGAGTCGGGTAACCACAAGACGGACAGGTGTTGCCAAGATTTTTGATATCATTTCTTCTATCTGCTCCTTCCAACTTTGGTAGATTCCGATTAAAAAAATCTCGTCTTTTATGTAATTGTTTTAATTCTTGATTCATCTTTCCAATGCACCCTAACGTATCGCTATACGTAACTAGTTGCGTATATTTTTCATATGTAATTTATGAAAACTTCCTTATTGCACACGCTACATAGGTGGCTTATTGTAGAAGAAGACAGTGACCGAGTGTATTTTGGGGGATTTTAATTTTATCGCTAAACTCGAAATTCATAATGAATGGCGTTGGTTCATAAAGTGATCCTTTAATTTCCGAATGATTTGTCTTAAATAGTAAGTTAATTCAGGCTTATGAAAATAATTGAATGTCCGAGGGATGCCATGCAGGGGCTCCATGATTTTATACCTACAGCAACCAAAGCGGCTTACATCAACCAACTGCTCAAAGTTGGTTTCGATACCATCGACTTTGGTAGCTTCGTATCACCGAAAGCCATTCCGCAATTGCGCGATACAGCCGAGGTATTGAGTCAGCTAGATTTATCTAAAACTAAGTCGAAATTACTCGCCATTATCGCCAATACAAGAGGGGCGGAGGACGCTGTGAATTTCGAAGAAATTACCTACTTAGGATTTCCACTTTCTATTTCGGAGCAGTTCCAAATGCGGAACACAAACAAGTCCATTGCTGAAGCTTTGGTGCAGTTGGAAGCCATCCAAAATTTCTGCGTCAAACATGATAAAAAACTGGTGACTTACATTTCTATGGGCTTCGGAAACCCTTATGGCGAAACCTTTAATGCCGAAATTGTAGCAGAGTTTGTGGAAAAGCTTGTTCAACTCAAAGTTGAAATTATTAGTTTATCTGATACTATAGGAGTAGCTGAACCACAGATAATTAAAGAGATATTTAAGAATAGTATAACCGCCTATCCAACTACGAAAATAGGGGCGCATTTCCATTCTACGCCTCAGAAGATTGTTGAGAAAGTGAGCTCTGCTTACGAAGCGGGCTGTCGCAGATTCGACACGGCCATGAAAGGCTTTGGCGGTTGCCCAATGGCTACCGATGCACTCACGGGTAATGTCGATACTGAAGTTTTGGTCCGTTATTTTGATGAGCAAAAAGTGGAGTTAGGCTTAGATCGAAAGGCTTTCTCAGAAGCCATGTTGATGGCCAGTGAAGTGTTCCCAGCTTAGCATAAATTTTCAATAAATTGATGAAGTATTCAAGCTTGATATATTCGAAAATGATCCGCAATATTTTTTTATTAACCAGTTTAGTTTTGGTCTCCTTTTCTTCCATGGCTCGACAAACAGACTTTCAGGTAAAGGAGAAAACGCCTGTAAAGGTTGAAAGCATTTTCAATAAATTAGTTGATGGCAAACCTGAAGAAGTTGGGATCAATTCAGCTGCTTTGGAAGCTGGAATCCAATCCATCATTCAACAGGCTTTAGATTCTGCCGCTTTTCCAGGTTGTCAGCTATTGATTGCCAAAGATGGCATTGTGTTCTACGAGAAGTCGTTCGGTTATCATACTTACGATCAGTCCATCGAAGTCAAAAACAGCGATATATATGATTTGGCTTCCGTAACCAAAACTACTGCAGCCACTTTGGCCCTTATGAAGCTTCACGATGAAGGGAAGTTCAGTTTGGAAGAAACCTTCGGACATTATTTCCCAAAAATAGCCACAGGCGAAAAGGCTGATTTACCGATACGGGATGTTCTGGCGCATCAGGCCGGATTAAAAGCGTGGATTCCCTATTGGTCTGAGGTGCAGCGCAAGAATGGCAAATACAAGTGGAATACAGTGAAATCGGATTCCTCAAGAAGATTTCCATACCGTATTTCCGAAACAGGCCTTTTTCTGCATAAGGACTTTAAAGAGAAGAAGATTTATAAAATGATTAAACGCTCGAAAGTGAGCGATGATAAGAGCTATCTCTACTCTGGTTTACCCTTTTATTTATTTCCAGAATTGGTAGAAAGGGAGACTGGAGAAGCATTTGACGAATTCTTGAATAATACTTTTTATAAGCCTTTAGGGGCGGAAACACTGGGTTTTAAACCCAAAGAGAGGTTTTCCTTAGATCGAATTGTGCCTACCGAGGTAGATGACTTTTTCAGAATGGAAGCATTGCATGGAGATGTGCATGACGAGGGGGCTGCCATGATGTTGGGGGTTTCTGGCAATGCTGGCTTATTCTCTAATGCCAGAGATTTGGGCAAAGTATATCAAATGCTTTTAAATGGGGGAGTTTACGATGGAAAGGAATACTTGAGTGCTGCTACGATCAAGGAGTTTACCGATTGTCAGTTTTGCGAAACCGGAAACCGCAGAGGTTTAGGCTTCGATAAGCCATTGATTGATTACAGTTTCTCGGCTTCTAGCGTAGCGCAACACGCCAGTCCGGCAAGTTTTGGACATACAGGCTATACAGGAACTTTCGTTTGGGCAGACCCTGCTACGGGGCTCTTATTTGTCTTTCTATCTAACAGAGTCAATCCTACAAGAAATAACAGCAAAATCTATCAACTGAATGTGCGTCCGAATATTCACAACTTGGTGTATAACCTGTTAGAAGAAGGAGGCTACGGCTTAGGGCAGCGGTAATTGAGTTTTATGTGAACCGCAAAGAACGCTAAGGGTCGCAAAGTATGAATTAGGATCGTCACTGCGAGGCGTAGGCCATGCGTTAGCAATGGTCTACAACGCGGCAGTCTCAATGTAATCAAACCAACCTAAACTCTTTCCCTGGCAAAGGCTTAATGTAGCCAGCAAACTCCATTTGCAAGAGCAGAGAAGCCAATGTGCTCATGTTTAATTGACTTTGCCAGCTAAGTTTATCAATGTGCATTTGTTGCCCGTTTTTTAGTAAAACCTCAACAATGGTCTTTTCATCACCTTGTAAATCCTTATACTTTAATTCTGGGTTCTTGGCTTGCGTACTTTCCTGAACATCCCAATTAAGCGCTTCCACCACATCCTGAAACGAGGTGAAAATTGCCGCCTTCATGTTTCTGATCAATAAATTACAGCCTTCGGAATAAGTATTGCCAATTTCTCCAGGTACGGCAAAAACAGGTATGTCATAGCTGTCGGCAATATTCGCTGAAATTAAAGCGCCTCCTTTTTTGGCGGCTTCCACTACAATCAGCGCATCCGACATGCCTGCAATTACCCTGTTTCTGGCAGGGAATAATCGAGGGTCGGCTTCTGTGCCAATGGGGTATTCGCTTACTAAACCACCGTTCTCTAGCATTTTAATAGCCGTATTTCTATTACCCGAAGGATAAATTTTATCTAAACCGCAGGCCATAGCTCCAATGGTTGGTAATTGCTGCTTTAAAGCGGACTCGTGTGCTTTTACATCAATGCCATAAGCCAAACCTGAAATGATAGAGGCGTTCTGTGGTTTTATTTGTGCTACAATATCTTCTGTCATTTGTAAACCATACTTTGTTGCCCTGCGTGTTCCTACAATTCCAATAGTTCTGGGTGGATTGAGGTCTACTTTACCAACAGAGTATAACAAAATAGGAGCGTCCGATATGTTCATTAATCTTTTGGGGTAGTGCTCTTCTTTGTAGTAGTGTATTGA
The DNA here is from genome assembly GCF_001267955.1 of Roseivirga seohaensis subsp. aquiponti. Taxonomy (NCBI): domain Bacteria; kingdom Pseudomonadati; phylum Bacteroidota; class Cytophagia; order Cytophagales; family Roseivirgaceae; genus Roseivirga; species Roseivirga seohaensis. The sequence continues at coordinate 131,980 of NZ_JSVA01000014.1, read as the reverse complement.
AATGCCCTTTTTGATGGAATCTTCAATGATCTTTTCTGCTTTTATCAGAAGCTCCTTTTGGTTTGGAATCAGTGCAGAAAGCTTTGAGCCTACACCTGGTACTTTTGAAAGTTTTCCCTTGGTAGCATTAAACACCTGCTGAGGGGTAGAAAAATAATTGATGAGTTGCCTTGATAGGGAAGGGCCAATTTTAGGAATAAGCGACAAGGCTACTTGGTGTAGCTTGTCTTGCTTCATGGCAGTTGGCTTTTCATTTCTTCTAAGAAACCACGGATTTTCTTCAAAGATGTAATCATTTCGGCATCAGTGCTTATAGTTTCCTTATGGTTTTTAATATGCTCTTGCGCACCTTGTAGGGTGTATCCCTTCTCCTTCACCAAATGATACACCAGCTTGATCTTTTTTAAATCTTCTTGAGTGAATTTACGATTGCCTTTTTTGTTCTTTTTCGGACTGATAAAGGTGAACTGACTTTCCCAAAATCTAATCAATGAAGTAGCCACGCCAAGCTCTTTGGCTACTTCGCCAATAGTGAAGTATTTCTTTTCTATAGGTTTCTCTTTGTATGGCATATCAATGGGTTATGAAAAGAAGTAAAAGAATTACTTTAAGCTAAACAAAAGGTCGTTATTTCAAATGTAAGGAATTTGAACTGAATATTTAAACCCAATTAAATTTGAAATAGTGGCCTAGATTTAACGGTAAGAATATGAGCCTAACGACTGGTTTTCTATAGAAGAAAGTCTCAAAATCTCTTCATACTCAGCAGCATTCAAATCTTTAAAGAAGTAGTTGACAGGGTCTTTAGCCACTCCGTTAATGTGTACTTCATAATGCAAATGAGGCGCAGTAGACTTTCCTGAGTTTCCAACATAACCTATTACTTCACCACGTTTCACCTTTTGTCCCGGGCGAACTGCAAAGCGGCTCATGTGTCCGTAAAGAGTTTCGTACCCAAAGCCATGATCAATAATGATGTGCTTGCCATAGCCAATTGTGCTCGATATGGTTTTAGAAACTACACCATCGCCAGTGGCATAAATAGGAGTGCCTTGTTCTGCAGAGAAGTCAGCTCCGTAATGCATTCTTTTTACTTTAAAAATAGGATCGGTTCGGTAGCCAAAACCCGAAGAAAACCTTCTTAAATCTTTATTTGAAACCGGCTGTATGGCAGGCATAGAAGAGTATAAACGTTCTTTATCCAAAGCAAGAGCCATAATCTCGTCATAAGACTTGGTTTGGATGTACATTTTCTTTTTAACGTTATCTATTTTCTCTAACGCGCTCACCACCAAACTCTTATTTTCCATGTCGCTTTCAAGAAGCTCACGGTAACGTAAAGCCCCGCCAGAACCTGCTTCTCTTACTGTTTCAGGAATAGGTTCAGCTTCAAAAACCACGCGGTAAACATTATCATCTTTCTCTTGAAGTACATCTAGCATGGCATCCATTCCATCTACCTGATCTTTCATCAGGTCATAATAGAGTTTCAGTTCGCTATTTTCTTCTTTTAAAGCAGCCTCTTTTGGGGAATCGAAATATTGACCGAGTACCACAATAATGCCCACAGAGAGCATTAGAGCTAAAGATAAGAAGCCGAGTGCGTTAATGACTACATCGCGCTTTTTGACCTTTATGCGCTCGTATTTACATGTCTCGGTGTCGTAGTAATATTTTATTTTTGACATTAAGAATCCTTTTTGAAATTCTCCTAATTTTGTGCCCTTATAGTTGGAAACACAAAGTTTCCTGCAAAGGTACTAAAATTAAGCTTTAGCTTAAACGCAAATAATTCATCTGAGATGCAATCCAAAGAAATTAGATCGAAATTTATCGAATTTTTCAAGTCAAAATCGCACCAATTTGTGCCTTCAGCGCCTTTGGTGATCAAAAATGATCCAACCTTGATGTTTACCAACGCGGGGATGAATCAGTTCAAAGACCTTTTCTTAGGCAACTCAAAGGCTGATTATAACCGTGCGGCCAATAGTCAGAAGTGTTTGCGTGTATCTGGAAAACACAACGATTTGGAGGAAGTAGGAATTGATACCTATCACCACACCATGTTCGAAATGCTGGGGAACTGGTCGTTTGGAGATTACTTTAAGAAGGATGCCATTACTTGGGCTTGGGAATTATTGACCGAAGTTTACAGTCTGCCAAAAGACAGATTGTACGTTACCGTTTTTGAAGGTGACAAGTCTGAAGACCTTGATTTTGACCAAGAAGCATTCGATTTATGGAAGCAATACATAGATGAAGCCCGCATTTTGGGTGGAAATAAGAAAGATAACTTCTGGGAAATGGGAGATACAGGGCCATGTGGGCCTTGTTCCGAAATTCATATCGACCTTAGGTCAGATGAAGAAATAGCTAAAACACCTGGAAAAGACCTTGTAAACAATGACCATCCGCAAGTGGTGGAAATTTGGAACTTGGTTTTTATGCAATACGATAGAAAGGCTGATGGACATTTAGAAAGCCTTCCTGCCCAGCATATCGACACTGGGATGGGCTTTGAGCGACTTTCAATGGCTTTGCAGCAGAAGGAATCTACCTATGACACAGACGTATTTACTCCACTGATCGATTATATCGCTAAGCAATCTGGAATTGCATATGGCACTTCTGAAAAAACAGACATTGCCATTAGGGTAATCGTAGACCATATTCGCGCAATTTCCTTTGCTATTGCCGATGGTCAGTTGCCTTCAAACAACAAGGCGGGGTATGTAATCCGAAGAATCTTGAGAAGGGCTGTGCGTTACGGTTACACTTTCCTCAATTTTAAAGAGCCATTCCTTTACGGTCTGCTGCCAATTTTGGCAGAACAGTTCGCTGGCGTTTTCGATGAACTTGTAAGTCAGCAAGAGTTTATTGCTAAGGTTATTAAAGAAGAAGAGGCTTCGTTCCAAAGAACGCTTGAAAATGGCCTTAAACGATTAGATCAAGTTCAGGCCAACATGAAAGCCGAAGGTGCTGATGTCATTGACGGCAAAATAGTTTTTGAACTTTACGATACTTTCGGGTTTCCTGTAGATTTAACAGGCTTGATTGCAAGAGAAAACGGCTTTAGCATTGACGAGAAAGGCTTTACAGAAGCTATGGCGGTGCAAAAACAACGTTCAAAAGCAGATGCAGCCCAAGTAAAAGGTGATTGGATTCAAGTGTCGGAAGAAGAAACTTCTGAGTTTGTAGGTTACGATGAAGTAGCTGTAAAAACCAGCATTATCAAATATCGCGAAATCAAAGAAAAGAAAGGAACGGTTTATCAATTGGTGCTAGACCAAACGCCTTTTTATGGCGAAAGTGGAGGTCAAGTAGGAGACAAGGGAGTGTTGAAGAATGAGGCCGAAACCATCAAAGTGTTAGATACGCAGAAAGAAAACGACCTGATTGTTCACTTTGTAGATCGTATTCCGACTCAACCTCAAGCGGAGTTTGAAGCCGTTATTGATGCTTCAAGAAGGGAATTGATTAAGAATAATCACTCTGCCACTCACTTATTGCATTCTGCTTTGCGTCAAGTACTTGGCGATCATGTACAGCAAAAAGGATCCTTGGTTTCAGATAAGATATTGCGCTTCGATTTCTCGCATTTTGCTAAAGTAGAGCCAGCGCAAATCGAAGAAATTGAAAGAACTGTGAACGACCATATTCGTCAGAACATCAAGTTGAACGAGCAAAGGAATGTACCGATTGAGGAAGCTAAGAAATTAGGAGCAACAGCTCTTTTTGGTGAAAAATACGGTGAGTTTGTTCGTGTCATCACCTTCGACCCAAGTTATTCTGTAGAACTATGCGGAGGAACTCACGTGGCTGCAACAGGCCAAATAGGCATGTTTAAAATTACTTCGGAAGGAGCTGTAGCGGCAGGTGTGCGCAGAATTGAGGCGGTATCTGGTCCTAAGGCTTTCGATTTGGTTCAGGAGCAAGATAAGCTGCTGAAGGAAATCAAGGAAATGCTGAAAAGCCCTAACGATGTGGCCAAGGCCATTTCTTCTCTCATGGAAGAAAGACAAAAGCTAAACAAGGAATTAGAAACTTTACATGCCAAGCAATCTGGTCAATTGAAAGAGGAATTGGTGAAGAAGATAATGGCCGAAAAGGGACTCAATGTGATTATTGAAAAAATCACGGTTCCGAATGCAGATGCCTTGAAAAAAATCTCTTTCGAACTAAGAAACGAAGTAGATAACCTATTTGCTGTTTTGGCGGCTAATGTGGATGGAAGTCCGCAAATTGCGATTGTACTTTCCGACAATGTGGTAAAAGACAAAAGCTTGAATGCTGGTGTAATGATCAGAGATTTGGCCAAAGCCATCAAAGGTGGAGGAGGCGGTCAGCCTTTCTTTGCAACTGCTGGCGGAAAAGACTTGTCTGGTTTGGGCCAGGTAATTACCGAAGCTAAAGCAAAACTTGCCGGTCTTGAGTAGTATCCAAGAAAAATTATATCAATCAGGTTATAGGTCGGTTATAGGGCTTGAGGTTCATGTTCAGTTGAATACTGAATCGAAGATTTTTTCTTCCGACCCAAACGACTTTGGTGCTGAACCCAACACGCATGTAAGCGTGGTTTCTTTGGCGCACCCGGGTACTTTACCTGTGTTGAACGAGGCCGTTTTAGAAAAGGCGATTAAAATGGGATTGGCTTGTCAATCTCAAATTACCGAAGTGAATCATTTCGCCCGAAAGCATTATTTCTACCCAGATTCCCCGAAGGGTTTTCAAACCACCCAAGACAAAACGCCCATTTGCGTAGGAGGGAAGATTGAGTTGTTTGGAGAACAATTAGAAAAGCCATTCGTGCAATTGCATCACATTCATTTGGAAGATGATGCGGGGAAATCTATTCATGATGAAGGTCCAGACACGCTAATCGACTTGAACAGAGCGGGCACGCCACTGATTGAAATCGTAACCGACCCAGATATGAGCCTTTCTGAAGAAGCTGCGGCTTGTCTTCAGGAAATCAGACGTTTAGTGCGTTATCTCAACATCAGTTCTGGAAATATGGAAGATGGCGAATTGCGCTGCGATGCCAACATTTCCATTATGCCGATCGATGGTAAAGAATTCGGAAATAAAGTGGAGGTCAAAAATATGAACTCCATTAGCAATGTAAAACGAGCGATTGACCATGAGCTTGAAAGGCAATTAGAAATGGCCTTAAAAGGCGAAGCTATTGCTGTTGAAACCAGAACCTTCGACCCAGTAACAGGCACTACAGCTGGCATGCGTTTTAAGGAGACTATGAACGATTATCGTTACTTTCCATGCCCAGATTTGGCTCCTGCAATTGTTACAAAGAAGATTCTGGATGAAATCACTTCAGAAATGCCAGTGCTTCCTTCCGCACTTAGAAGAAAGTTTACAGAAGTTTATGGATTGGCTGCCTACGATGTGTTTTTGCTTACAGAAGAAGCCGAAACCGCTTATTACTTTGACGCGTTATGCAATGGAAATCCAGCGTATAAAGCGGCTGCCAACTGGATGAATGGCCCAATAAAAGGCCTGTTGAACGAAAAAGGAATTGAACTTTCCCAAACCAATTTGACGGTTGAGCGACTTAGCGGCTTGATTGATTTGGTAGAAAGTAACCAAGTAAGCTTTTCAATAGCCTCTCAGCGTATATTGCCAAGGCTTTTAGAAGAGGAAACCACGGCCATAGAACTAGCGCAGTCGCTTGATTTGTTGATGGTGGCTGATAGTGATGAGTTGTTAGACTTGATCAAAGAAGTCTTACTATCTTTGCCCGACAAGGTGAAAGCCTACCAAAGCGGGAAAAAGGGTTTACTTGGGCTGTTTATGGGCGAAGTAATGAAGAAAAGTGGGGGCAAAGCAGATCCTAAAAAGTTGAAACAATTGTTAGAAAAGGAACTTTCATAAGTATGACATTGAAGAAAAATATTGCGATTGTATTGGTGTTATTGATCATCAGTGCTTGTTCGGCTTCCAAAAATGATGGAACTGTAAAAGTGTCGGGTGTGATTAAAAACCCGATTCCGCAAGGAGAAATCATTTTAGAAAAGTTTGAAGTAGGTCAAGTGGTTCCTGTAAAAACGGTTAATGCAGATACTGACGGAAATTTCGAAATAGAAACCGAAGTGACTGAGCCAGGTTTTTACCGCATCAATGTATATGGCCAACAATTTGAAATTCTAGTGTTGAATAAAGAAGATATTACCATTACTGCCGATGGCCAAGGCGGACAGATGATTGAAGCCAAAGGTTCGGAAGACCTGAAACATCTAGCTCAAGTACAGGATTATATGGAGCAATATTCTTATGTAGTACGTGACTTCAATGAGCGTTACAGCAAAGCACAACAATCGGGTGATAACCTTAAAATGGAAGAGCTTGTTGAAGAAGGAACCGCTTTAGAAGCCGGAAAAGTGAAAAAACTGAAGGCCATGGCTTGGGAAATGGATGGTTCAATTGTGCCTTTAATGGTTACGGATTATTTTCCAGACAAATCAGAAGAATATAAATTTTTAGATAGTCTTGGGCAGAAATTGCAGAAAGAATTGCCAGGCTCAAGTCAGGTGGAAATGTTTGTGAATAACTTGGCTTACTTTAAACCCGCAGTACAAATGGGTGATGTCGCCCCAGATATTTCATTACCTAACCCTGATGGCACAACCATGAGCCTTTCTGATTTAAGAGGAAAGTATGTTTTGCTCGATTTCTGGGCAGGCTGGTGTGGCCCTTGCCGCAAGGAAAACCCAAATGTGGTGGCCATGTACAACAAGTACAACAAAGATGGATTTGAGGTATTTAGTGTATCCTTAGATAGAACCAGAGATAAATGGTTGTCTGCCATTGCCGAAGATGGTTTAGTATGGCCTACGCACGTTTCTGACCTTAAGTATTTTCAGTCAGAAGCTGCCATGACCTACAAAGTGAATGCGATTCCTTTTGCATTGCTTTTAGACCCTGAAGGCCGCGTAATTGGGAAAAACCTAAGAGGTAGAGCACTCCAAAACAAGCTTGCGAGCATATTTGAGTAAATAGACTTCTCTTATTAGAAGAAAACATCAAAACCAGTTTTCCCGAATATAGGGAAGGCTGGTTTTTTTAGTTTGAATGAATAACTTGGGGAGTAGATTTTAGTAATGGATGTATATAATTTTTTAATGGGGCTGGTTTTTATTCTCATTGCGGTGATTATCACAATCATTCAAGTGAAATCAAAAGCATACAGAAAGGAAAATCAATCATGGGGCAATGCTAAATTATTCTCCGCTGCTCTCATGTCTTATATGGCTGGGATATATATGATTGTGACATCGTTTTAAATAAGGCTTTACTCAATAAGAGTTTCCGTTTCCATTTACCCCTTCACATCCTTCGGGTGATTCACAAACAGAAAAATAAAGCTCAGTGCGAAAACTATATAAAGCACGGTGAATACTACCATATATTCCCAATGCATGGTAATGGTAGAGAGCATTTTGAGCAAGGCAAAAGCACCTACTACAAAGTGCATAAGATTGCCCATGGCCACGGGTTTGCCATAAATGCCACCCATTAAATTATCTTTCGCCATCCAGTTCAGCATGGCAAAACCAAGGTAAAGTGCACCCAATAATTGCGTGGCAAGTTCCGTGTATTGGTCTGAACCCATATTTAAAAAGACCGCGACCTCTTGCGGCATAAAAGTAAGTGTGACTCCTATAAGGCCTAAAAATAGGGACGTGATCATCATGAGTATTTTTGTGTTCATATGCTTGTGTATAGGGTTTAGAATAAAGGTACTCGCTTTTAGTAAAACGGGTGCCAAAATCCATCGAACGGATTAAATCAGCTGGGAATAGTATCCTCAACTGGTCGTTGCGTCTCGCTGGGACCTAACTAGCATTAACAGCCAAGCCCATTTTCAAAACTATTTAGAAAGGCTAATCTCACCGAAATTTGTTAGTCTTCTGCCACTCAAATCATTTTACTTCATAGGCCAAAAGAAATCATCTAGTTTAGTACTAGACCTTAAAAATCAATTATGAAAAAACAATGGAAACCATTACTCCTCGCAGCATTTTTTGTCCTCGCTGCGTGTGAGCCTAAACAAAAAGAGGTAGGAGATATGACCGAAGCCGAACTAACCGAATATGCGAAAGGAATTCACGAGCGAGTGATTACCCTTGATACGCATGATGACATCAATACTTCGAATTTTACCGCTGAAAGGAACTATACACAAAGACTTTCTACTCAAGTAAATCTTCCTAAAATGGAAGAAGGAGGGCTGGATGTAGCTTGGTTCATCGTTTACACTGGCCAAGGAGAATTGACGGAAGAAGGTTATGCTAAAGCTTATGAGAATGCTGATGATAAGTTTAATGCAATTCACAGGCTAACAAAAGAAATTGCGCCAGATAAAATTGGCTTGGCCCTTACTTCTGACGATGTAAGAAGCATTGTAGCTTCTGGAAGAAAAGTAGCCATGATTGGTATTGAGAATGGTTACCCAATTGGTACCGATATCTCTAGAGTAAAAGAATTCTACGACAGAGGTGCACGCTATATGTCTTTGGCACATAACGGACACAGCCAATTGAGCGACTCGAATACAGGGGAGCGCGATAGCGTTTGGTTACATAATGGCTTGAGCGATTTAGGCAGTGAAGTAATTGCAGAAATGAACAAATGGGGAATCATGATTGATATTTCGCACCCTTCAAAGGCAGCGAATATGGAAATGATGAAGCTTTCAAAAGCACCTGTAATTGCTTCGCACTCGTCTGCGCGAGCATTGAACGATGTAAGCCGTAACCTAGACGATGAACAATTGATGATGTTGAAAGAAAATGGTGGTGTTGTTCAAACAGTAGCCTTTAGAAGCTACTTAAACACAGATAAAAATAGCGCTAATAGACAGAAGTCTAATGAAGTGAATGCAAGAATAGCTGAGAGAGAGAACTTTGAGATAAAGCCGGGAGGTATGTTTAGAGCAATGACTGGCGGTGCGCAATCGGATTACTTAGAGGCTTACAGAGCTTTCCAAGAAAAGCATAGTGCTGAAATAACTGAAGCCATAAATGCAGAAGCTCCTCCAGTAGACGTTTCTGATTTTGTTGACCACATTGACTACTTGGTAAATAAAATTGGTTTAGAGCACGTTGGAATCAGTTCTGATTTTGATGGTGGTGGTGGAGTTGAAGGCTGGAACGATGCTTCTGAAACTTTCAATGTAACCTTAGAATTAGTGCGCAGAGGTTATACCGAAGAGCAAATCGGAATGCTTTGGAGCGGAAACTTACTTCGCGTTTTAGACGAAGTGCAAGCCGTAGCTAAGCAGATTCAAGGAAAATAAGAATCATTTTTGGTTTATAATTGTAAAGGGCAACTGTGAAAACGGTTGCTTTTTTTATGTTCTAATGATTTTGGGATTACTTACCTCTAGGAGGGGATACTTTTACGGTTGTATTGGTTGGTGGATGTTTGCTTGAGTTAGGTCGTAGATGCACTAAATAGATGATGAACTATTCTCCTCTACTAAGAGGGGTTGGGGGAGTGTTATTACCGTCCTGAAATAGGTTGACAAGTATCAATCCAGTCTCAAAAAATCAACTCAAAACTAGTTCCTTCGCTGCTCGATTTAACCGCAATACTGCCCTTGTGGAGCCCCATAATCTGACGAGAAAGAGAAAGACCAATGCCTGAACCGCTTTGCTTTGTGGTGTAGAAGGGTACAAAAATATTATCTAAAACCTCATCTGGAATTCCTGGGCCATTATCTCGAACAGACAGAATCACTTTATCCTGTTCAAGACGAGTGCTCAATTGAATAGATTTATAAGGCTGATCTTTAATTGCTTCAATGGCATTTTTCACCAGGTTGATCAGTACTTGATCTAAAAGGTTCGGATCGACATTGACTTCATATGTTGGGTCTACCTTTACTTTAAAGTCGATATTAGCTGCTTCTAAGTCGGGTTTAAATAAGTTTTCAATGCGATTGACCAAGGGGAGAAGCTGCACTGTGCTGAACTCAGGTTTTAATACTTTTGTGAGCTGATCATAGGTATTTACAAAATGAGCCAAGCCCTTGCTTCTGGCTTCAATGGTTTCCAGTCCGCCCACAATATCCTGATAAGCTTCTGCCTCAGTTTGGCTGTTATTTTTGGCTTGCACCTCTGTTTTGAATACCTGAAGAATTACTTCTGAAAGCGTTGAAATAGGAATTACAGAATTCTTGATTTCATGTGTAAGTACACGAATAAGCCGCTGCCACGATTCTATTTCCTTTTCTTCCAGTTCGTTCTTAATGTCTTGAAAAGACACGAGTTTGTAGTCTTTGTTCTGAAGTTTGAACGTGGTGACTTGTACAGAAAGGTTGAGCAGCGTTCCCCCAACCTTAACTTTTACCAACTCTCTTTCGCCCGATTTAAGTTGCTCAACTTTGCTCGCAATTTCTTCAGATACTTTTGCCAAGGACGCCAGTGAACTAATATGGTCTTTCTGGAAAAGCTCCTTTGCAGCTTTGTTTGATAGGGTCACCTTATCGTCTTCATCAAAACAAAGTACTGCCACCCGAACATGCTCCACCACCGTTTGTAAATAGAGGTAATTCGATGCCTTTTCATTTCTAAGGTTTTTCATTACCTGATTGATTTCATGAAAAGCAAAATTCAGTTCATCGGTTTTTTCATAGGGAAATGAATTACTAAAATCATTCTGCTTTATGGACAGGAGAAAGTAAGTTAAATCCCGTCTGGAACGCTCTACATAACGAATAAGGCCTATCAATATAATTATAAGTGCGAGAAAGAGCCAGAAGGAAACCAGCCAAAAATGGGTTTGGGTAAGAATATAGAAGCCAGAATAGCCCAAAATCAGTAGGGCCAGAATACGCAGTACTACGTTTAATCGAAAGTACTTATACCTCATTCAGTTTCTTTTACTTGATAAAAAATAAGCAGTTTGAGTTTAGTTCGAAGCATTTTTGAACAGCCCCATCGAACTCCAAAGCGAATAACCATCGTAGCATCTTTTTCATAAGTGTAAAGCACTGTGGTAGCTTTAAAGCCATCTATTTCGGTTTCTAAACTGTTCTTGTCACTTGAGCCAAAAACGTAACGTGTTTCTGGGTCGCGTACGTCAAAATAAGTAATACAGTCCGTTTTGGCTATTAAATACATTCTTACTGTAGTTCCAGCTTCTATGTTCAGCCTATAATCACCAGAGTTTTGAGTGCCTGCTACTTCGAAGTTGAGTGTGCCGAAATGTTTCCACTCATAGTTTTCATCCGCTAACTGATTATTTTTAATTCTGTCGTGTATTTCTTCTAAGCTTCGCTGTCCCATTGTGTGGGAGCGAATTCCAATCAGACAGATTAAAATCAGAAGAGTACGCATATTTCTGAATAACAGACACATCTCAGTTAGATTCATGTATTATTCAACAGTCTGTAAATAAGTGTGTTGAATATGTTTTGTTAAATCAAACTCTAAAGAGAAGAGTGGGTGAATGAATGTTTAGGTTTATTAAAATTGAGGTGAATCTAATCTATTTATATTGATTATCAGAGTCCGTACTTGGTCATTTTTCGATATAGTGTACTTCGACCGAAACCTAACTCTTTTGCCGCTTGGGTTAAGTTTCCTCCTGCTTTACGTACTGCATTTTGAATGGCCATTTTTTCCATCGCCTCAATATTTAACGATTCAGGCTGGTTCATATCTGCGCTATCATCTTTTAAAAGAAAATCCTCCGGGGCTAAAAGAGGAGAGTTGGCCATAATCACAGCTCTTTCAATAGCATGTTGAAGTTCGCGTATGTTCCCTGGCCAATTATAGCCATGTAGTTTGTTCAGTGTAGTCTCATTTAGCCGCATTTTTTCCTTTTGGTACTTTTTGGCATAAACAGTCAGAAAATGTTTGGCCAAAGGAGCGATATCTTCTTTTCTTTCTCTTAAAGGGGGAAGTTTAATTTCCACCGTATTTATTCTATAGAGCAAATCTTGTCTGAACTCATTCTGCTTCACCATTTCGTAAAGCGGCATATTGGTGGCACAAACTAATCGAATGTTTAAGGGAATTACTTTATTAGACCCAACTCGACTAATCTGTTTAAACTGTAGTGCTGTTAAGAGCTTTGCCTGAAGAGGCAAAGATAGATTTCCAATCTCGTCTAAAAAGAGTGTTCCGTTAGTGGCCAACTCAAACCTTCCTGGTCGATCTTCTTGCGCATCGGTAAAGGCGCCCTTTACATGTCCAAATAACTCAGATTCGAAAAGAGAAGAAGATATCGCACCCAAATCTACTTTGATGAAGTTCTCATTAGCGCGCTTCGATTGGTTGTGAATCTCCCTAGCAATAAGTTCTTTACCGGTTCCGTTTTCACCCAAAATAAGCACGTTAGCATCTGTTTGAGCCACTTTTTCGATGGTATGGAAAATAGGCTTCATTACAGGGCTTACAGAAATAATGTCGCTAAACTCTTTCTGCTGATCTTTCATCAGAATTTTTTGACTCGACTTTAATTCTTCAACTTTTTTTCGGCTTTTGCTCAATTCATAAATGGCTTGAACAGTGGCTAATAACTTTTCTTTCTGCCAAGGTTTTACCAAAAAATCAACAGCTCCTTCTTTCATGGCTTCCACTGCAATGTCAATATCGCCATAGGCAGTATTCATAAGTACATGCGCTTTAGGATCTTTCTCCAAAACTCTTTTCAAAAGCTTGATTCCTTCTTTTCCTCCGGTCAAACCATAGGAGAAATTCATGTCCAATACAATTACATCATATTCGTGCTGGTTAAGTAGGAAGTCTAATTTGGCAGGGTCTTTCTCTGTAATTACAGTTTGAAAGTGTTGTTTTAAGATCATATTGGCTGTGTAAAGCACTCCTTGATCATCGTCTAGTACTAGAATTTTGGCGTCAATTTTTGACATTGGTTATTGTGGTTCTGTGATGGAGGTTAAAGGTAAGAAATGTATCACAATGATACATTTATTTGTTCCATAATGGTACGAATTAAATGATAAACGGAAGACTTAATTCTGTAAGTCATTATATTTTAGAGGGTTGTATATTCGGCATGGTTATAGGCTAATGCCTCATGTGTCCCTTAAGGGTTTGAAGTGAAAGATATAAATGAATAACTAAGAGATGATGATCAGGAACCACATCAAAATGTCCTTTAGAAACCTTTCTAAACGCAGGTTATATAGTGCAATAAACTTTGTGAGCCTGTCCATCGCTGTGATGATTGGTCTTCTGGTTTTTGTATTTGTAAAAGATGAGTTGAGTTATGATGGTTTTCATGCCAAGGGAGACAATCTGTTTCTTCTTTATAGAACGGACTACAAAACTGACGATCCAAAATTGGAGCCTGGTTGGTTTGATGCGACACCAGACAAAGGAGTTGAGAAGAGCATTTCTCATAACCTTCCATTTTTAGAACTTGTAAAAGAAAGTATACCTGAAATTGACAAGGTAATTAGGGTTGAAGGAAATTTTATAAGTATCAAAAAGGATGAAAAGCAATTGTCGGAGTATGTAAACTATGTTGATTCAGATTTCTTTGAACATTTTAGCTTTAATTTTTTGTATGGCGAACCAAGTACGGCACTAAAGGAGATTAAAAGTGCTGTAATTACAGATGACATGGCCATGACCCTTTTTGGAAGAGTGGACGTTGTGGGTGAAACTTTTTCGAGTGGGGCAGAAGAAGCCAATATTTACCTTATTTCTGGGGTAATAGAAAAGCCGGTAAATTCTTCTTTAGAATTCAATATAGTACTGAACCTTGCGAATTCTTACTATTACAACGAGCATTCAGATGACTGGCATTACAATGCCATTTCATGCTTTCTACTTCTTAATAATTCAGAAGACGCCAGTATAGTAAGCCAAAAGATAAGTGAAATTTATTCTGAAAGATTTGCGGATGATATTTCCAGTCAACGCGAAATGCTGAAACTATCAGCTTACAATCCTGTTGTGCAATATGGCTTAAAGAATATCCAAGGTTTATACCTCGACCCGAGCATAAGTTACGGAAAGAGTTCTTCTCCGCTTTATTCTATTGTACTTATTGGTATTGGGTTACTCATCCTCTTAATCGCTTGTATCAATTACCTTTCTATTAACGTGGCTTCTTCGGGCAGCAGGCAGCTTGAAGTGTCCGTAAGGAAAGTGATGGGAGCAAGTGGAACGCATTTGCGCGTCCAATTTTATTTAGAAGCACTGATTATTTCTGCATTTTCGGTTCTTGGTGGATTCACTTTGATGCAATTGTTGTTGCCAAAATTTAATGCATTGGCCGGAAAGTCAATTGAATTAAGCTTAATAGAGAATATTCAAATACTAAGTATCAGCCTTCTTTTTGCATTAGTGTTGGCTTTTTTGGCTGGAATTTACCCAGCTCAAATTTTATCTCGATTTAAAGTAGTGAATGGCCTTAAGGGGAATACTACCTACAAAATAAAACCGCTTTTGATAAGGTCTATGGTGGTTTTTCAATTTGTGCTTTGTCTGTTTTTTATTTCAATGGGTTTGGTGATGACACGTCAATTCAATTACATCAATGACAAAGACTTAGGATTTGACAAAGAGCAGATTGTTTATGTGCGTGGGCTTTGGGGAAAGACTCAATTGATGAAACAGGAGTTAGCTTCGAATACAGAAATTGAATCAGTGACTGGAGTAAATGGAATTTTCACTCCTTCAACCAGCAGGGGTGGTATTGTGGTTAACAACATTCAATATTGGGTGCAGAGCGCCAGAGTAGATTTCGACTTCTTTAAAACCTTTAGTATTCCTCTTTTGGAAGGTGAATATTTTAGTGAAGAGATGGGAGTAGAGGCCTTAGAAAGTCGAACGATCATAAACAAAACACTTTTTGATCTTTACAAGTCTGATACGGCAATGTATAATCTTGTGCAAAAGGATATTCAAGGCGTAGTCAACGATTTTCATTTTGAGTCGCTTCAGAAATCCATTGGCCCATTTCGCTTCAATGTGGCCAATAGCAATAGCCTTTCAGATTTGTTTGTGAAAATTAGCGCAGGAAAAACTGAAGCAGGAATTGCCGCCATTAAAGCTGCCGCAGAGAAGATTGTTCCTGAAAAGGAAATTGAGGTTCGCTTCTTAGAAGATTACCTCAACAGCCGCTATAAGGACAGCCAAAAATGGAAAGAAATTATTAATGTAGCTTCTGTATTGGGGGTAATTATCGCTTGTATTGGGCTCTTTGGGCTAACGGGCATTAATATGGCCAATCGAACTAAGGAAATTGGCATTAGAAAAGTATTAGGAGCAGGTTTTTCTGATGTACTCATTCTCTTAAACCGACAAACCATTTGGTTGATTCTGTTGAGCACAGCCGTATCACTACCCATATCCTATTATTTTATGCAGCAGTGGCTTTCGGGTTTTGCCTACAGCACTTCCATTACGGCTGATATTTTTCTGTTATCAACCTGTATTTGTTTTTTAGTGGTGGTCATAACCGTTTCTTTTCACTCGGTTAAATCAACCTTATCAAACCCAATCGATTCACTCCGCTACGAATAAACTCAAACAACATTATTACATATAAAAGTCATCATCATGTTCAGAAAAAACCTAATTGTTGCCCTTAGAAATATAAAGAAGAGAAAGTCATTCGCTATCATAAACATCTTTGGTCTTACTGTTGGCATGACTGTCTGTTTTCTAATCTTGACTTATGCTAGGTTTGAAATGAGCTATGATCGATTTCATCCTCAAGCGGAAGATATCTATAGAGTAACAGTGGATTTATATGCTGAAGGTACTTTTCAAACTGCCGATGCTCAGTGCTATCCGGCAGTTGGGCCTATGGCTGTGGCGGAATTTCCAGAAGTAGAAGAATTTGCCATGGCGCGCCATATTGGTCGCTTTTTGTTTAAAAACGAAGAAAAGGCCTTTAATGAAGACCGCGTGTATTTTGCTAATCCTGGTTGGTTAAATGTTTTTGATTGGGGAATGACTCAAGGCGATAGAGCTTTGGCACTGAATGAAGTGGCTAAAATTGTAATAACTGAAAGTGTTGCTAAAAAGTATTTTGGAGATGAAGACCCAATGGGCAAAATTCTAACCGCGGTACCTGGCGGTGCTGAAATTCCCATGCAGGTAACTGGGGTCGTTAAAGATGTTCCAGAAAACGCGCATCTTAAATTCGATATTTTAATTTCTTATCAAACTGGAGTTCAATTCTTAAAGTGGGATTACAATAACTGGAGTGGGAATAATGAATTTATGTATTTAAAAACTAATGGTGCAAAACTAGATAACACTTTTACCGAACGTTTGAACCAGAGTTTTTTAGCCAAAACAGAAGGAGATAGATCAGAGAAGCTAGTTATTCAACCTTTAACCGACATTCACCTTTATTCTGATAGAACTTTTGAAGCAGAGGTGAATGGTAGTGAGTCTACTGTGAATGTTTTGCTGTTAGTGGCCCTGTTCGTTTTGGTAATTGCTTGGGTAAATTATATCAACCTTTCCACAGCAAAGGCTTTAGAAAGGGGTAAAGAAGTAGGAGTGAGAAAGGTTTTAGGATCTAACAAAGGGGCTTTATTAAGTCAGTTTTTGACTGAATCTTTCATGATTAACTTTTTATCATTAATACTTACTCTCACATTGATTCAGGCCGTATTACCTATCTTCAATCAGTTCTCTGGCCTTGATTTAACTTTCAATGTTTTTTCAGACCTAGCACTTTTTGGTTTCGTAATGGGGCTGCTTTTTATAGGTACATTGGCTTCAGGAGTTTATCCTGCTTTAGTATTGGCAAATTATAAGCCGCTCGAAGTATTAAAAGGTAGTCTTAGCAGTTCTAAAAAAGGGGTTGTGCTCAGAAAGGGATTAGTAGTGTTTCAGTTTATGATTACCATGGTGCTTTTGGCTGGAACCATGGTGATTTATACACAGGTGCAAGAAATGCGAAATCAGAAATTGGGTGTAAATATAGCTCAAACTGTAGTGGTGCGTTCACCATTGTTGGCAGATTCTAATGAGTCTCAATTGCAGAAGCGTAAAGCCTTAAAAACTGAGCTAAAACGATTGCCGCAGGTGTTGAATGTAGCCTACTCTGAAACCTTGTTTGGCCAAGGTACAGTTGAAATGAATACTGGAACGGGTGTTTATGCTACAGGTCATGAGGAAGGAAAAGGGAATGTATATTTCTTTTATAGAGTAGATGCTGAGTTTGTTCCAACCTTTGGTTTTCAGGTGCTTGCTGGAAGAACCTTCGACAATGAAAGAGATATTTCGGCTAGCGAAAATTTCACTTCTATTATGGTAAATGAAACTGCCAGAAGATTGTTGGGCTTTAATTCAAATGAAGAAGCAATAGGGGCTAAGGTGCATTTCTGGGGTAATGAGGTCAAGATATTGGGCGTGTTTAATGATTATAACCATCATTCACTCAAAACAAGTATTGACCCTACTATATTTTGGTTTGACAAAGAGGGCAATGACGGAAATTATATTTCTGTGAAATTGGATGATAGAGACTCTGGAAATTCCTACAAGGAAATGGTAGCTAAAATCGAAAGCGTATATCGGGATGTTTATCCAAATAGTGATTTCGATTACTTCTTCCTTGACGAGAAATTTAACGAGCAATACAAAGCAGATCAACAGTTTGGAGCCGTTTTCGGTGTTTTTGCTTCCATTACCGTTTTTGTTTCTATACTAGGCTTATTTGGTTTGGTGCTTTACGAGGTTCAGCAGAAAATTAAAGAGATAGGTATTAGAAAGGTTTTGGGCGCAAATGTTTCTAGCATCATAAAAATGCTCTCTACAAACTTTATGAAGCTAATTCTTCTCTCCGTAATAATTGCCCTGCCTATCACTTATTTTGGAGCTCAAAAATGGCTTCAAACATTTTCTTATCAAACGAATTTGACTTGGTATGTTTTCACAATACCCGCACTTTTAATCCTTGGTGTGGCTTTTTTAACGGTAGTTTTCCAGGCCATTAAAGTAGCCAGGCGAAACCCAATAGAGGCATTGCGTTATGAATAAGTAAGGCGCCCAAAAAATCTATATATTGGCTTGGCTCAAGAAATAAGACTTCAGCCAGGCTAATTCATTTTAAGCTAAGGTTATGTTTTAATGCAAGTTTTCTGACTTCAAAAAAACTACCGAAATATTGTAATAGATTTCGGCCTAGATAGAACGAAATGAATATTTACGAATCAATGGGGTTGCTTGGGGCAATCTTGAGTAGCCTTACTTTTTTACCTCAGGTTATTCGCACATGGAAAATTAAAAGTGCGGAAGATTTGAGTATGGGAATGCTTGTTATTGTTTTTTGCAGCACTATTGTATGGCTTATTTATGGTTTTGCTTTGTGGCTTATTCCTGTAATTATTGCCAATTCCGCAATATTTATACTCAGCCTTACTTTGATTTACTTTAAAATTACCTTTAAGAAAAAGAATAGAGTAGTTAAGTAGAACTTATATAAATAAAAAACCCGTTACCATTTAGATAACGGGTTTATAACCACTGAAAAAACAAATTCAATTATTGTCCGCCTCGGCCTCTTCTTCCTTGAGTTTGAGGATTCTCTTTCTTCCAAGTTTCATATGAAGTCCATTGAGTAGCACTGAAAATCTTTTTTAACTCTTTATCTTGATCTTCTTGCATTTTAGTCATTGCAGCTGTCATAGCCTCACGATCCATCGTACCACTACCTCGTAGCTCAGTCATTTTTGCGGTACGTTTTTCTGCAGAAGCTACAAGTAGCTCATATACTTTGGTGTGTTGTTCATCAGACAAGCCAAACTTTTCTTGCCAAGTATCTGCCGTGGTTTTAGCTTGAACTTTAGGGTCAGGTCGTTGTCCGCCTTGCCCTTGGCCACCGCCACCCCGTTGAGCGAATGCTGATGCTGCTACAGCAAAGAATATCGCCACAATTAATAGAGTTCTTTTTCTCATTTTGATTTTGTTTGTAGCCTTGGACATACTTGGGTGACAATGGTTTAACTTAACAGAATCATTTACATCAAGGGTAGAAATTGAGTCTAAAATGTAGGTGCTTTATTTAAAGTCTACTTCGCTGTCTTTAATATTTCGTTCGTAAAGCATGTGCATTATGCCATCCTTTAAACCTACATCGGGCACCATAATTTTGCGGCACTTTGCAGATTTCATTACGTGCATGTAAATATGTGAGGCAGGAATGATTACATCGGCCCTATCGGGGTTCAATTGCAGTTTATGAATTCGTTCTTCTAAAGTAAAACCTGCAACATAAGATTGTACATCTAGTACTTCTTTTAAGGTTAAAACCCTGTCTATTTTGCGTTTATTAGCCAGTTCGTAAGTTTTATTAATGTTTCCGCCCGTACCAATAGCTGTTATTGTTTTATACTTACCAATTACATTGGCTTTCACCCAACTGTCTATTTTTTCAAGAATATCAGAAGTACCCAACTGCTCAATACTTCTTACAGACCCAACCTTGAAAGATTGAGAAGCCACTTTCTTTCCATTGGAAATTAAATTGAGTTCAGTGCTACCACCACCAACGTCAATGTGTAAGTAATTCTGGTCATCAAGCTTTTTTAGAACAACTTTGTTGATGAGTTCTGCTTCTACATCTCCGCTAATAATTTTAATTTTAAGCCCTAAAAGTTGGTTAACTTTTTCGGCTAGCTTGTAGCCATTTTCTGCTTCGCGCATGGCTGAGGTAGCGCAAGCATAATAATCATCTACTTCGTATAAGTCGATCAGAAGTTTAAAAGCGTGCATCAGCCTCAAGAATTTATCTTCCTTTTCTGGTCCAATTTTTTTGAGGGTAAAAACATCTTGCCCCAATCTCAAAGGAAACCTCACATACTCTAATCTCTTGAAGATATGTTGACCCTCATAACTCAAAACATTAGTGACCTGAAATCTTATGGCGTTAGAACCAATATCAATTGCTGCTAATCTTAGACTACTCATAGATGGGCATTAAATTAGAGAATATTCTTGTTAGAAGGTGCGTTCAAGCAATTTTTATAAAAATCGAACGATAGATTTTTCTGAAATATTTAGATCAAGCAGCTTCGGTTTAATCTTTATTTACTTTCTTTGCATCACTTATCAAGAAAGACTGAGGGACTAGGCCCTGTGACGTCTTAGCAACCTGTAGAAGCTGGTGCTAATTCCTAGCCTCGAATTTATTCGAGGAAAAGATGAGCCTGCAAAACTCTCCCTGCCTTTCTTGATAAGCATTATAAATGCAAATTATGTCAAGAAATATTAAGGAAATTCTCAAAGAACGAATCTTGGTTTTAGATGGTGCAATGGGCACTATGATTCAAAGGCACCCTTTAGAGGAAGAAGATTTTAAAGGAGATAGATTCAAAAATCATCCACATTCTTTAAAAGGGAACAATGACCTGCTTTCTATCACCCGGCCAGAAATCATTAAAGATATCCATCGCCAATATTTTTTAGCGGGTGCCGATATTGTAGAAACAAATACCTTCAGTGGTACTACAATCGCTCAAGCAGACTATCATTTAGAAGATGCGGTATATGAAATCAACTTTGAGTCGGCTAAAATTGCTAGAGAAGTAGCTGATGAAATTACCGCGCAAGAACCCCATAAACCTCGGTTTGTAGCAGGCTCCATTGGGCCTACAAACAGAACTGCTTCTTTATCTCCTGATGTAAATGATCCTGGTTTTAGAGCCATTACTTTCGATGAATTAGTACAAGCCTATAAAGAACAGGTGATTGCACTTACTGACGGTGGTGTAGATTTGCTATTAGTCGAGACGGTGTTCGATACGCTGAATGCTAAGGCCGCGCTTTTTGCGATTGAAGAAGTTTCTGAAGAAAAAGGCAAAGAATGGCCAATTATGGTTTCTGGAACGATTACCGATGCCAGTGGCAGAACACTTTCAGGGCAAACTACTCAAGCTTTCCTTATTTCTGTATCACATATGCCGTTGCTCTCAATAGGACTTAACTGCGCTCTAGGAGCCAAACAGCTTCGCCCTTATTTGGAAACGCTCTCTGAAAAGGCTAATTTCTTTACTAGTGCTCACCCTAATGCAGGTTTACCCAATGAATTCGGTCAATATGATGAGTCGCCAGAAGAAATGGCCGAGCAGATAGAAGACTTCCTTTCTAACGGTTTCCTAAACATTGTGGGTGGTTGTTGCGGAACCACACCAGATCATATTAGGGCCATTGCTGAAGTGGCCGCCAAGTATCAGCCGCGTAGCATTGAAGCTGAAAAGTCAATGGTCGATAGTTAATAGTGAAATGATAAAATCGACTCAAGCTTTTAGAAACTCCCTAAAAATAATCTAGCAAACCATCGACTATTGACTTACAACAATATGAATAAATATAATTCAACACTTGAGCTTTCAGGCCTCGAACCCTTAATTGTTACTCCGGAGTCCAATTTTGTGAATGTAGGAGAGCGAACCAATGTGACGGGTTCTAAGCGCTTTGCACGATTAATTTTGGAAGAAAAGTTTGATGAAGCCTTAGAGGTAGCTCGTGACCAAGTGGATGGAGGCGCTCAGATTCTCGATGTCAACATGGACGAAGGAATGCTTGATGGAAAAGAGGCGATGGTCAAGTTTTTGAATCTGATTGCCTCAGAACCCGATATTTCTAGAATTCCCATCATGATTGACTCTTCCAAATGGGAAATCATTGAAGCAGGGTTGAAATGTGTTCAGGGGAAATGTGTAGTGAATTCAATTTCCTTAAAAGAAGGAGAAGAGCAATTTATTGCTCAAGCTAAGAAAGTAAAACGTTATGGTGCGGCAGTAATCGTTATGGCTTTTGATGAAGAAGGTCAAGCCGATACCTACGAAAGAAGGATTGAAATCTGTAAACGCTCGTATGATATTCTGGTCGATGTAGTCAAATTCCCTAAAAACGATATCATTTTCGACCCCAATATTTTCCCTGTGGCTACAGGTATTGAAGAGCACAATAATAATGCGGTCGATTTTTTCAGGGCAACCAAATGGATCAGAACTAATCTGCCAGGAGCTCATGTGAGTGGCGGTGTAAGTAACGTATCTTTCTCATTCCGAGGTAATAACCCTGTTCGCGAAGCCATGCATTCGGCCTTTCTATATCATGCCATTCAAAACGGAATGGACATGGGAATTGTTAACCCGACCATGCTTGAGATTTATGACGACATTCCAAAAGACTTGTTAGAAAGGGTAGAGGATGTGCTCCTAAACCGAAGACCAGACTCTACTGAGCGTTTGCTGGATTTTGCCGAAACGGTAAAAGGCGAAGGAAAGAAACAAGTAAAAGACGATGCTTGGCGGAAGGAGTCGGTAGAAAAGCGACTTGAGCACGCTTTAGTAAAAGGTATTATAGAGTTTATAGATGAAGACACAGAAGAAGCTCGACAAAAATATATAAGTCCATTGAAGGTCATTGAAGGTCCATTAATGGATGGAATGAATGTAGTGGGAGACCTTTTTGGCTCAGGTAAAATGTTTTTACCACAAGTAGTAAAGAGCGCCCGAGTAATGAAAAAGGCGGTGGCTTATCTTTTGCCTTATTTGGAAGAGGAGAAGCGGATTGCCAAAGAAACATCTCCCACTTTGGGGGAGACCAAGAGGGGGCTAATTCCAGAACGAGAAACTGGTCGAAAAATCCTTTTAGCTACGGTAAAAGGAGATGTTCATGATATTGGGAAGAATATTGTTGGGGTGGTTTTGGCCTGTAATAATTACGATATCATCGATATGGGCGTAATGGTGCCTGCTGATAAAATTCTTGATAAGGCCATTGAGGAAAATGTGGATGTAATTGGTTTAAGTGGTTTGATTACTCCTTCACTTGACGAAATGGTGCACGTAGCCAAAGAAATGGAAAGAAGGAAGATGAAGTTACCGCTTATGGTGGGTGGTGCAACCACTTCCCGAATTCATACCGCAGTAAAGATTGACCCAGTTTATTCCGGACCAGTTGTACATGTTTTGGATGCTTCTAAAAGTGTGCCTGTAGCTGGAGAATTGATAAGCGGAGATCGCAAGGCGGATTACAAAACACAGGTGAAAAGCGAATATGCAAAGCTTCGCGAAGATCACGCAAACCGTAAAGAAATCAAGCATTACATTCCTTATAGCAGAGCTTTGGGGAATAGACTAAAAGTAAATTGGGAAGAAAAAAAATACGTAAAGCCGAGCTTTATAGGTAATAAAGTATTCAAAAACTTCGATCTGAATATTATTAGAGAGTACATCGACTGGACCCCATTTTTCCAGACTTGGATGCTGAAAGGGAAATATCCTAGAATTTTCGAAAACGAAACGATTGGCAAGGAAGCCAAAAAGCTTTTTGACGATGCCAATAAAATGCTCGATGAAGTAATTCAGAAAAACCTGCTTCAAGCCAATGGCGTGGTAGGACTCTATCCCGCCAACAGTGTTGGCGATGACATTGAAGTGTACACAGATGAGACTCGAAATGAAGTGAAAACTGTGTTTCATTGCTTGAGGCAGCAAGGCAAAAAAGGCACTGGCATTCCTAACTTGTCTTTAGCGGATTTTATAGCCCCAAAGGATTCAGGGAAAATTGACTATGTAGGTGGTTTTGCCGTAACGGGCGGTTTGGGTATTGAGCCTTTAATTGAAAAATACGAGAAAGATCATGACGATTACAATTCTATCATGATTAAGGCCATTGCCGATCGCTTGGCAGAAGCTTTTGCAGAAGCCATGCACGCCAAAGTGCGTAAAGAGCTTTGGGCTTATGCGAAAAACGAAACCTTGGACAATGAATCCTTAATTAAAGAAAGCTATCAGGGAATTAGACCAGCACCGGGCTATCCAGCTTGCCCAGATCATACTGAAAAACCAATTCTTTTTGATTTACTCAATGCTCAAGAAGAAACGGGAATTATTCTCACAGAGTCGATGGCGATGTACCCAGCCTCTTCCGTAAGTGGCCTTTATTTTATGCACGAAGAAGCTAAGTACTTCGGTTTAGGCAAAATTGAAAAAGACCAAGTGCAAGATTACGCCAAACGTAAAGGAATGACTTTAGAAGAAACTGAGAAATGGCTAGCTCCAAACTTAACCTATGATCTTTAAGTATTGAAGTGCTTAGGTGTGGAAGTATTGAATGTTAAAATTAAATGATCGAGATATGGCAAAGGTGACAAGATTTGAAGATTTAAGGTGTTGGCAGTTGGCTAGAAAACTGACTCATCGGGTTTATGTAATGTCTAATCAAGGTGAACTGGCTAAGGATTTCGATACACGTTCGCAGTTCAAGAGAGCAGGGCTTTCAATCATAAATAATATTGCTGAAGGATTTGGTCGATTTTCTCCAAAAGACTTTATCAAATTTCTTGATTATGCTTCTGCGTCTTGTACAGAGGTAAAAAGCATGACCTATTTGATGTTAGACCTAGAGTATTTTCCCTCGGAAGACATTGAAAACGTTCAAAAGCAAATTGAAGAAGCAAAGGCCTCAATTTTAGCATTCATTAAATACTTAAGAAATAAAGAAAGCCAATAGTTCGGTGTTGCGAATTTCAACAGCACTTCAGCACCTAAACACTTCAACACCCAAACACTTCAATACATCAACACATTAGAAATGAAAGTAACCCAACATATAAAAAGAGCAAAAGGTAAAACTCTTTTCAGCTTCGAGATTCTTCCACCAAGAAAGGGGGAAAACGTAAATGGTATTTTCGATGCGATTGACCCTTTAATGGAGTTTAACCCGCCATTTATTGATGTCACCTATCATCGCGAAGAGTACATTTATAAGCAACACGACAACGGTTTGCTCGAAAAAGTGACTACCCGTAAACGTCCGGGAACGGTGGGAATTTGTGCGGCCATTATGAATAAATACGGAGTAGATGCTGTGCCTCATATTATTTGTGGTGGTTTTAATAAGGAAGAAACAGAGAATGCACTGATCGACCTTGATTTCTTGGGAATTGATAATGTGTTGGTGTTGCGTGGAGATGCTATTAAATCGGAGGGAAGGTTCGTTCCAGATCCAGATGGGCATTCGTATGCTACAGAATTGATGCAACAGGTTTTGGATTTAAATCAGGGTAAATATTTACACGAAGAAGTGGAAATGGCCAAAACCAACTTTTCTATAGGAGTGGCGGGTTATCCAGAAAAACACTTTGAGGCTCCAAGTCTTAAAAGTGACATGAAGTACCTAAAACAAAAAGTAGATATGGGTGCAGAGTACATCGTTACCCAAATGTTTTTCGATAATCAGAAATACTTCGACTTTGTTGAAAAGTGCCGAAAGGCGGATATCCATGTGCCTATTATTCCAGGGCTGAAACCATTAACAACGCTTAATCATAGCACCATTCTACCTAGTATTTTCCATGTGGATTTACCAGATGACTTGGTTGATGAATTAGATAAATGTAAAGACAATAAAGCTGCGAGAGAAGTGGGTATTGAATGGTGTATTCAGCAGTCGAAAGAATTGATGGAGGCAAAAGTGCCATGCTTGCATTATTACACTATGAGCAAATCAAGTGTAATTAAGCAAATTGCTGAAAAGCTGTTTTAGAAGTTTTACGGTTGTTCAATTTGTAAACATTCATAAACCTGACCAATGCCTTCTTGAGTATCGGAAAGCACTACAAGCGTGTCTTCTGCGAGGATTTCTGTGGCTCCATTGGGTGTAATGAATTTATTGTCTCGATTTATCATTGCGATCAGCGCGGTTTTAGGGAAGTTGAGTTCCACAATTTTTTTGTTTACCGCTACACCGTTTTCGGGCATTTTTATTTCAACCATTATCGCCTTGGCAGTTTCTGAAAGCAATTCATCTAAAGGTGATTTTGGTTTAGAATCTTCTGGCAACGCCACATTAAGCCATTTTGCTATTACAGACAGGGTTGTTCCTTGAATTAGTACCGAAGACAGCGAAATAAAGAACACAATATTGAAGATCATACTGGCTTTTTCGATTCCAGCAATTAAGGGGTAGGTAGCAAAAACAATCGGTACTGCCCCTCTAAGTCCAACCCATGAAATATAGAACCGCCTTCTCATTTTCATTTTAAAAGGCGTTAGGCTTAAAAAAACACTGATTGGCCGGGCTACAAATATTTGAAAAAGTGAAATGAGTAAACCAATGCCTAAAATTGGAAGTATTTCTGAAGGATAAACCAATAAGCCTAGGGTAAGGAAAAGCACAATTTGCATGAGCCATGCCAAACCATCGAACATTTTAAGAATGGTTTTTTTATGGATTAAGTCTTGGTTGCCAAGGTATACAGCACATAAATAAACGGCCAAGAAACCATTTCCACCTAGTGCATCGGTACCAGAAAAGGTGATAAACATAAGTGAAATCACCAAAACAGGATATAATCCTTCAAACCCAAGCTTGATCCTGTTGATAACATATTTGCTGGCCATTCCAAAAAGCAACCCAGCCACTCCGCCAATAATCATCTGTTTCAGGAACAATGGAATAATAGAGAGCAAACTCTGATCTGGATTCATCACTAGGGCTAAGAAAGCGATGGTCAATACATAAGCCATTGGGTCATTACTTCCACTTTCTAGCTCTAGGGTAGGCCTAAGGTTATTTCTAAGTGCTAAATTTTTTCCTCTTAAAATAGAAA
The DNA here is from genome assembly GCF_001267955.1 of Roseivirga seohaensis subsp. aquiponti. Lineage (NCBI taxonomy): Bacteria > Pseudomonadati > Bacteroidota > Cytophagia > Cytophagales > Roseivirgaceae > Roseivirga > Roseivirga seohaensis. Next base: position 105,394 of record NZ_JSVA01000014.1, on the reverse strand, counting down.
AAACAGCTGCCGCATCGGTAGATGATATAATTGCACCAAGCAGAAGACCTTCATAAATAGTAAAGTCGGTAATGGCCCAAACGAAGGTGCCCATGGTTACTGCTGTGAGTAAAACTCCAAGGGTAGAAAGGGAGATGCCTTGCCATAAAACCGGTTTAATAGACTGCCAATTGGTGTCGAGCCCGCCAGAAAAGAGGATGAAGTTAAGCGAAACCACACCGATAAATTGAGCCGCTGAAGGATTATCGAAATAAATGCCTCCAATGCCATCTGAGCCCGCTAATATTCCAATCGCCAAGAACAATACTAAAGTGGGAACTCCAAAACGGTAGGAGGTTTTACCCGCTATAATACTCACAAAGAGCAGTAGCGAACCAATTAGCATTATGTTCTCTATAGTTAAGCTCAACTAATTTTGGTTTGAAGGAAATAATAGTATCGAAGCTGCAAAGATAACTTTTGGACATTCTTTTCAGCTATTACTCTCAAATTCATTTTTAAACATGAAGGTCTGGTAGTTACTAATTTACCAGACCTCAAAGATAAAACGTTAAATTATGCTTGAAGCACTTCGTTAATTTGCTTTTCCCATTTAGCAAGCAAAGGCAACTCGGTAGTTACTGAGCTGCTTTCATCTGCATTGTAAAACTCTATGTTTTGAACTTTACTTTGAGCATTCGAAGGACTTAAACTCAAGTGTAAGCGCTCAATTACCGTAACTGGCCCATCGTTTGTTTTTACTGTTCTGCCTACTTTATTCACCGTACATTTCTTGAATGGCTTTAGGTCAATCAATTGTATTTCGGGAGTTTCACCTTTCTTTTTAAAATGTACTAGTTGTTTTGTTTGAACATCTAAACCCAAACAATACACATAATTCCATACCTCACTGTGGGTGAGTTTTAAGCCCTTCTCTTGTGTTAACTGAAGAAATTCAGCGTATAATTTCTTTTCCTTTTTCTTCTGCATTCCTTGTAAATAAACAATAGGGAGCACAAATGCTGCCATGGCAGCTATACCAAATAGTGTTGTAGATAATTCCATTTTCTTTTAGATTAAATAATATTGGTGGCCACAGAACTTCATTATGAATTCTGAAACCAAAAAAAAATACACGGCCAACGAGTGTTAGCTTAGAGATAAATGGGGAATACTTACGAGAAGGTATGGAATGGGAAAATGATGTCTTTCACCGAAAGACTGAGTTCAATCTGCCTAGACCGCTCTAATTCTTTGCGCCAAACAGCTTGTTTTGTGTTATCAGAACCTAAATTTTTAACGGCTGCCCAGTGTGGGAGATAGTTTGTCTCGGACTCCTGAAAACTAGTTGATGTTTCTGTGACCAATTCATTAAAGACTGGTAAATGAAACAAACTTGAATAAGAGGGAGCAAATGCATCTGTAACCTGATTGGCTTGAGCGTGCTCAATTTGGCTTTTAAGTAAAGCCTGATGTAGCAAACTGTCCACACTTATTCCGTACACCAATAAGGTGAGCGATATTAGTAGGGATTTAAACAGACTTTTCATTCGTGCAATATTAGAATATCAACTGTTATTTTTAATCGGCAAACGTGAATATTTTTTTTAATTATAGATTACTCAAAGGCAGTGAATTTGATATTTGGGCTGCCGATGAACGGATTATTTGCAACCATAAATATAAAAATGAGGTTGAAGTCAATTATTAAGCTCATTTTTAGGCTCAGAAATTAACTTTTCCCTATTATTAGGCCATGAATGTATACAACCTTATCATAGCGCTGTCATGTGTGATCATTTTTTCGCACCTATTTAATATACTTTCTAAGCGTACAAATATTCCAAGTGTTATCCTTCTAATCCTTTTGGGTATAGGAATAAAGTTTGGGCTCGATGCCTACGGAATCAATCAAGACAAGTTGATTTTTAGCACTCTAGAGCTACTAGGGGTGGTTGGTCTTATTATGATTGTTTTAGAAGCAGCGCTAGACCTTGAATTGACAAAGGAAAAATGGCCTACCATATGGAAATCCTTTCTTGTGGCCTTAATTTCGTTAGGTGGCTGTGCATTTCTTATTTCTGTCATCATTAATCACTTCTATCAAGAAACCCCACTTATTTCTTTAGTATACGCCATTCCGCTTTCTGTTGTCAGTAGTGCTATTGTTATTCCGAGCGTTACAGGGCTTATGAAAGACAAAAAGGAGTTTATGATTTATGAGAGTACCTTTTCAGATATTCTAGGAATCATGTTTTTCTATTTTTTAACAGGAAATGCAGAAACGGAACAAGCAGGAGAGGTGGTTTATGGAATTATAGGTAATATCATAATTACTGTTGTTATCTCATTTGTTTTCAGTTATGGTTTGGTGTTGCTGTTTCAGAGGATTGAAGGTGAAGTAAAGCTCTTTTTATTGATTGCCATGTTGATTTTGATTTATGCAATTGGCAAGCAAATGCACCTTTCATCTTTGGTAATCATCTTAACATTTGGCTTGGTAATAAATAACAGCAAACTCTTTTTTGTTGGTAAGCTACAAAAGTGGGTCAAACATGATGTAATAGATAAGATTCTGGATGAGCTCCACCTAGTCACCCGAGAAACAGCATTTGTAGTGCGAACATTCTTTTTTGTGGTGTTCGGAACCACGATTAACCTTTCAGCGCTGGTCAATTTAGAGGTATTGGGAATAAGCTTAATGATTGTAGCTTCATTTTTTGTGGTTCGATTTATTGTACTCAAGGCTTTCTTTTGGAAGAAATCAATTCTACCAGAATTGATGATTACTCCAAGAGGCTTAATTACAGTACTATTGTTCTTCTCCATTCCAGTTGAGCTTCAATCTGAATTGTTTAATGGAGACATTATTTTGATCACCATTCTATCTACCAGCATTATTATGACTTGGGGTTTGGTAAGTTTTAGTAAAAACACTGATAAATTGCCAGAAGGCATTAAAGGAGCTCGAAAAATTTCATATTTCATTGAGCGAATGGAACCGGATTTAAGACCAGTTGTGCCTATAAAAACTCAAGCCAGTTCATCCATTGTTCCAAAAAAAGTAGAGCCGAAAGTTGAACCTAAAGTGGAAGAAAAACCCGAAACAAAAGACCAATCACTAGATAATAGTGAAGAATTTGAAGGGGAGTAAATAAGCGATTTGATTCTTAATAAGGGTCAACATCAGTGATAAATTCTACTTGTGTGAAGTCCTTTTTACGAAGGGCTTCTAAGTAAGCGGCCTTTATCTTTTCTTTCACTGAGTTGATATTGTATTTGCGTTCAATTTTGAGGTAAATTTCCATTAAGTACTTGTCTCGTATTTTATTAATCGTGGGTTCATGCGGCCCTAAAACACGGTATGTACCTAGTTCTTCTATCAGAATATTCCCTAAAAATTCAGCGGCTTTTTTAGAGAGTTCTTTATCCTTACTTCTTACCAATATTTTTATCATTCTAGAAAAAGGAGGGTAGTTGAACTTCTCTCTTTCTCTCATTTCTAGGTCGAAGAATGTGCTATAGTTTTGTTGCGAAATCAGCTTTAAAATGGGCTGCTCAGGGTTTCCTGTTTGAATAATTACTTTACCTGCAATGTCTTTTCTACCTGCTCTTCCGCTTACCTGGGTTGTCAATTGGTAGGTGCGTTCCATGGATCTGAAATCCGGAAAATGAATCATTCGGTCAATGTCGAAAACACTTACTAAACTTACACGATCAAAATCGAGGCCTTTGCTTACCATTTGCGTACCTACCAGAATGTCTATTTTCCCATCCTCAAAATCTTTAATAATGTTATGGTAGGCGTATTTCACTCGTGTGGTTTCTAAATCCATGCGCTGGATTTTAGCATCTGGGAAAATCAGTTTTAAATCTTCCTCAATCTTCTCGGTTCCAAAACCTACCGTTCTAATGCGCTGGCTGCCGCAAGCAGGGCAGCTTATAGGAACAGGCTCTTTATGTCCGCAATAATGACAGTTGAGCTGGTTTTTATACTGGTGATAGGTAAGGCTTACTGCGCATCTTGGGCATTCGGGAGTATAACCGCAGTCATCGCAGGTAATAAAGTTTGAATAGCCTCTGCGGTTCTGAAACACAATGGCTTGCTCTTTCTTCTCCAGTATTTCACCCAGGGCTTGAATTAGTACAGAAGAGAAATTACCTGTGGCGGTTTTACGTTTCTTTTCTGTTCGAATATCTGCAAAAACCATTTGAGGTAATTGCGCATCTCCATAACGGTTACTGATGGTTACCAATCCATATTTACCTATTTTGGCATTGTAGAAGGACTCAACGGAAGGCGTTGCAGAACCTAAAATGGTTTTACCTCCGTGTTTATGGGCGAGGAAAAGGGCAACATCACGGGCATGATAACGAGGAGCGGGCTCATACTGCTTGTAAGAGTTTTCATGCTCTTCGTCTACAACAATTAAACCTAAACCGGTAAAGGGTAAGAAAATGGCACTTCTTACACCTACAATGAAATCGAAACGGCCATCCAATAAACCCATCCAAACTTCTACACGCTCATTGTCAGAGAATTTGGAATGGTAAACCCCCATTCTGTCACCAAAAACCACTTTTAGACGGTTTACAATTTGTGCAGTAAGAGCGATTTCGGGAAGTAAATAAAGCACCTGCAAACCATTGTCTAAGGCCTCTTGAATTAAAGAAATGTAGATTTCAGTTTTTCCGCTGCCCGTAATTCCGTGGAGTAAGGCAGTTGATTTCTCTTCAAAAACATCGAGAATTTCTTGTTTAGCTTTTTCTTGAATTTCGGAAAGGGGAGAAGCTTCAAAAACTTCGGTATTCTCTTCAAAACGAGAAATAATCTCTTCGAACTCCTCAAATATTTTGTTCTTGATGAGTGTGTTTAGTGAGGAAACTGAGAGTCCAGCTTCGTTAATAGTACTTTTAGGAATGCCAACTTCATTTCTTTCCGGCTTGTGATAGACAGGCACCATTTGAAGGTACTTGAGCAGAATATCGCTTTGCTTTGGCCTTTTCTCAAGTTCAGCAAAAAGTGATTGAAGCGTTTTTTCATCTGTAGCATAACTTGCCGCCAGGCGTATTTTCTTGACAATTTTTGGTTTATACTTCTCTCTTACTTCCTCATAAATAATGATGACATCTTTCTGAATGAGGGATTTAATAAACTTCAGTGCGCTTTTTTGATCAATTACTTCAGCCGCTTCTTTGTAGGTAAGTGAGTCTTTGTTTTCTAGTGCCTTCAAGATCAGCAATTCTCGATCATCGAAAGGGTATTCACTATCGTTCCAATCGTTGTGTGGGTGTAATTGAATGCGCGATTCACTGCTTAGCTTAAGGCCAGAAGGTAAAGCGGCATTAATTACTTCACCAAAGGTGCACATGTAATAATCCGACATCCATTTCATTACCTCCATTTGCATGCGGGTAATGATGGGCTCGGTATCCAATACTTCTAAAATGGGCTTGGCAGCATAAATTTCAGGTCGATTCCCGTGCACCTTTTCTACAATGCCTGTAACGATTCTCTTTTTCCCGAACTGAACAATAACCCTCGTCCGCTCCTTTATATTTCCACGGTACTCCGCAGGAATGCTATAAGTGTAAAGCATGGGCACGGGTACTGGTAAAGCCACATCGGCAAACAGTACCTGCTCATTTGCATCGTCAATATTGAGTTGTTCTATCGTCAAATCGTTAGGGAAATACTTTGGTTTGGAACCATTGGCAAGGTTAGAAATATTCCTCGTCTGCCAAAATTATTTTCTATCCTGAATAAGATTTATTGCATCACCTGCTGAATTTACCGGCAGCTGACAGGCTTTATTGAAGCAAACATAAAATGTGGTTTGATCATTAAGCCTGCCTCGGTTGGCCAATAGTTCTAGTTTACTTGTGCCTTCGTTTTCTGCTCCAACCAACACCTTATTCGGCATAAATTGATCAAAGAAACTAAAGGCCTGTGTTTGAATATCATTACCCACCATAACGATTTCGGCAGTAGGTGTTACCATTTGCGTAGCCAAACAAGCCCAATTGGTCAAATATTGAGGTTCTACCATCACCATTTTCTTGACCCGACCGAGCATTTCGATTGCCATTTTGGTGTAGATTTGATTACTGGTAATGAGGCCCAAAGCATATAGATTTTGGGCCATCAGTGAATTTGACCCCGGAATAACGTTGTCGAAAATCTCTTTTTTTCTGGCAATCAGCTTTTCAGATTCATCATTGGTGAAGAAGAAAAAGCGCTCTTTTTCATCGTAAAAATGTGCAATGGTATATTCTGTCAATTGCACAGCTTCGTTCAGCCACTTTTCATTAAAGGTGACTTGATAAAGTGCGCTAAAGGCTGAAATTACCGCAGCATAATCTTCTAAATAGGCATTAATGCTGGCTTTCCCTGTTTTATAATTTCGGAATAAACCATTTCCGTTTTTCATTTTAGCATAAATAAACTCCGCATTTTTAATGGCCATTTGAAGAAACTCAGGTGCTTGAAAGCTGGAGTAGGCATCTACCAAACCTTTGAGCATAAGTCCATTCCAGCCAGAAAGTATTTTATCGTCTAGGCCAGGGCACACTTTCGTTTCTCTTTGCTTGAGCAGTTTTAGGTTAGCAGCTTTAACCAAATCTTGTAGTTCTTCTAAAGAAAGATCATTCGCCTTTGCGAATCCTGAGTCGGAGTGGGTTCTATGCGGAATGTTTTTTTGAGGCTCCCAATTTCCTTTTTCCGTGAGGTTATAGTAGGCAATCATCAATTCGGCATCGGGTCCTAGTACTTCTCTAAATTCCGAAGCTGTCCAACAGTAAAACTTACCTTCTTCTCCTTCGCTGTCCGCATCTAAAGCTGAATAGAATCCGCCTTCTTCGGTGGTCATTTCTCTTTGTAGCCATTCAATAGTTTGGAAAACGATTTCTTTGTAAAGCGGGTCTTTTGTGGCTTGAAAGGCTTCTGAATAGAGGCTTACGAGCTGCCCATTGTCGTAAAGCATTTTTTCAAAATGAGGGGCAAACCAATCGGCATCGGTAGAGTATCGGGTAAAACCACCGCCAATTTGATCGTAGAGACCACCGAAAGCCATTTTATTGAGCGTGAGCTTTACATGTGCCAAAGCGGCTTCGTTTTTATTCGCTTCAAATTCGCGAAGCAAAAAGGAATAGATGACGGGCATTGGGAATTTAGGGGCTTTGTTCATACCTCCTTTTTCCTTGTCAAAATTCTGACTCAAGATATTGAACATTTGGCTCGAATCTGCTTTACTGAAATCCGCCCCGATGGAGTTCAAGCCATATTTTTGAATATCGCTCACGCTGAGCGAGTTCATAAAACCTTCAGCCGATTTTTCTAATTCGGCACGTTGTTCTTTAAATACTTTGGCGATTTGAAGCAATAGATTTGCCCAACCTTGTGCTGGAAAGTAAGTGCCTCCATAAAATGGACGCTGATCGGGTAGGAGAATGGCGTTCAATGGCCATCCACCTTGCAAACCCATGGCATGCACGGCATCCATATACACTTGATCCACATCTGGGCGCTCTTCTCTGTCCACTTTGATGCACACGAAATGCGTGTTCATTATTTCAGCAATCTTCTCGTTCTCAAAGCTTTCTCGTTCCATTACATGACACCAATGGCAAGCTGAATAGCCAATACTCACAATAATCGGCTTGTCTTCTTTCATGGCCTTTTCTAAAGCTTCTTCGCCCCAAGGAAACCAGTCTACAGGATTATAGGCATGCTGTAAAAGGTAAGGGGAGGAAGAATGGATCAGTCGATTGGCTTGATGAGGCATAAGTATTCGGTTTTTGATGTTGGAAGAACGAACCTTGAGCCGTTCTGCTTACGAAGATCGCATAGAATTTAGAGCCTAAAAAGTTTTCAGGACTTCTATTCGAAATGAATTTGGATGAAGTAAAATGAAATGGTTAGATTCTTCTGCAAATTTCCTTTAGCAAAACGACCTTCTTTTTTCAAAACTCCTCGTTCCGAAAACTAAACACTAAACACTAAACACTAAATCCCCTTTGCCATTAGTTCTTTCAGCTTTTTCTCAATTACTTCTCGATTCTTAGCAGAAAGCATCCATTTAGGTAATCTACTTTCCAAGCTTCGGTTACTCCAGCCATGCTCATTGGGCTGACGTTCTCTCGTTTTGTTCGAAATGAAATTGAGTAAGTAGTCGAGGTGTTCTAGATTGTAGCCAAAAAGTACTTCTCCTTTAACTTCGGTTGTATACCATAATGGGTACTTGAAGTAACAATCAACCGGATGTCCCATGAGAATTCCTCCAGAGAAAAATTGGCTACTTCCTGTTTGAAAAACATTTCCTTTACCCATCCAATTTTTTGTAGAACCGCAACTTATGCAGGTAAATCTGGTTTCTGCTCGGTTTTCTTGGTTTGAAGTCACAACTGCTTTGGCTTTGCAACTGGGGCATTCTACATCAATTCGATTGATGAATTGCTCTATATAGGTGAATTCTGGTTTCATTTTTTAAAGAACATATTACCGCCATTACTATATACAGGGAAATTGGGAGGAACCACCATAATGTTATTATAGCGCATGTGGCGGAACTCTTCGTAAGGGTTATCAAGCTGACTCATAATCTCATTGGCTAAATGGGGGAGAGAAAAGAAAACAAATTCGCCAATACCAAGAATAACCCAATCGTCAATTTCATGACGCATTCTTTGGCAGGGTAAAGTATCCGATTTAGACATCTCAGCAAACTCTTTATGGGTCTCTTCTGTCCATTCGTAATAAGTCAGCAGTTTACTAGAAGTCTTATTCAAATAGGGTGCGATAATGCTTTCCCAATGCTTTAACTTCTTGATGTTTGGAATTTCCTCTTTCAAGAATAAAGCAACCGCATGCACCAAACTCTCAATCACCAAAGCAGGGTGCTCACCACTTCCACCACCAATAACCAACTGATTGGTAGTACAAATAAAATCTCCGTCAATATCTTCTAAAGGGTGATAAACAGAGATTATCCCTAAGTACCCCACCAGTTCGTGTTTGAAAGAATCAATATGGCTCATGCTAAAAGTTTGACTTGAAAGTGCTTAAAACTTCCCAGATAACAAAAAGGATTACTACCTTCTAAATACTAATTTCTAAGCCCTTGTTAAAAAATGTTATTCAGCGTCTACAGCAGGGTAGTTTAAAGCTTAACCCTTATCTTCGAAGCGAAATATTTTCTATTTCATACGTTGAAAGAAAAGGAAACGCGATAATAGCTTTGAAAACGACTTTATATACCATTCTTCTTGTTCTTTTTTGCAATCAGGTAATGCTGTTGGGGCAATCCCAAAGCCATATTAAAATGGATAGTATTAACTCCAGTTTTGATGAACAAAACCCTGTACTTACTCCCGATGGAAAACGTATGTATTTTGTTCGCTCTGGTCATCCTCGCAACGAGGGTGGTGTGATTGATCGAGGTGATATTTGGTATTCAGACAAAACAGAAACTGGTTGGTCAGTGGCCAAACATGGTGGTAGCACTATTAATCACACGGGTTTGAATGGCATTGTCGGTTTTTCAGCCGATGGTGAAAGGATTTACTTATTGAATTATAAAGACGCTTTAGGGAATTTACAGAAAGGAATTGCCATGGCAGAATGGGTGAAAGACCATTGGTCGGTGCCACAACCAGTAGATATTCGCTACTTCGAAAATTTTTCAGAGTATATCAGCGGCTCTATTTCACCAGATGAAAAAGTAATGATTCTGTCCTATAAAAGTTACGATACTTATGGGAACGAAGACCTCTATGTTACCTTTAAAGAAAGTAATGGCAGTTGGACTCCACCAGAAAACATGGGTGTGGACTTGAACACTTTGGGGGAAGAATGGGCACCTTATTTGGCACCCGATTTAAAAACCTTGTACTTCTCTTCAAATGGTTTTGGAGGGCAAGGTGGCCGCGATATTTTTGTAAGTCAACGCAAAGACGGTACTTGGAAGGATTGGACAGATCCTGTAAACCTAGGTTCTGAAGTAAATACAGCTGGAATGGAGTTAGGCTATAACATCCCTAAATTGGGTGAATTGGCTTATTTTTCCTCTACCCAAAACAGCGAGGGTTTTGGCGATATTTTCGGTTTCCCGTTAAATAAAACAGAAAAGGTGTTGCAGGAAATTGTATCCAAAACAGAAGCGCCAATTTCTCAAGTAACTACTCCAATGACACCAGATAAACCAGTAGTAGTGATGACCATGCAGGTGTTGGATATCCGCAACGACAAACCCGTAAGCGGTTTGGTGAAACTAAACTTTGGAGAAAAGGAAGTTGAAGTGAATACTGCCGATTTAGATTCCCCAGACAAGAAATTTTTAGTGACCATTGAGGAAGGCCTTGAAGTGAATGTAGAGATTGAAGCCGATGGTTTTCTCAAGTACAAAGAAACCTTTGTGGCTTCTGCTAAGCCATTACAAGGTGATATTGAGGCCAAAGCTGTTGAAGGTTTTAGGCTTACACCAAGAGAGGTAGGTACTAAAATTCAAATTCCGAATGTGCTTTTTAATGAAGGTACTTCCTCTTTTGCCGATGCAAAAACTACCGAAATTCAACTATCGGTTTTGATTGAGTTGATGAAAAACAACCCAGACTTGGAAATACGTTTGGAAGGCCATACCGATAATAGGGGTAACCCTAAATTGCTCAAAGAGCTTTCATTAGATCGCGTAAATGCCGTTAAGGATTATCTGGTAGAAAAAGGAATCTCTGGAAAACGCATAGAAACCGTAGGTTTTGGGGGCGAAAAGCCCGTAGGCCAAAACTCAACCGACTCTGGCCGTGAAAAAAACCGCAGGGTTGAGTTTATCATTATTAAGTAAAAACGTCATTGCGAGGAATGAAACCTGTGAGAACAGGGTTTCATGACGCGGCAATCCGTCAGAGTAACCCTCATTTTGATAATGTCACAAAAGCCTAAAACGCGGAAAAGACCTATAAGGTGGTCAAAACCTTATAGGTCTGGAAGCAGCATACCGCTCCGATTAAGCCCTTTTTAGACCGTCATCCTAAGTCTGTCTCAGGATCTGCCTGCTACTTTTAACTGAGAGCAGAAGCATGTAAATCCATCCCTCAATTAACTTCAGTGCAAAGGCTTAAACCGTTGAAACGGTTTGTGGTGGTTGCGCACTTATAGCCCACGGTTTAAACCGTGGGCTATAAGCATAAATATTTCTGAGTAATGGTTTTAACCATTTTTATAGGAAAGTTAACCCCAAAATCTCCCAATCTCTTGGTTGAATATTAAGAGAATCACGATCTTGCCAGTCAATGAATGAACAATGCGCGAAATCACACAAACGTACTTCCCAAGCTTAGAAAACATTAAGGCAGCCCAAACCATCCTCAAAGGAATTGTTACACATACCCCCTTAATGCCCAACTTTACCTATTCAGATAAATTTGGGGCGAAGATCACTTTCAAACGTGAAGACCTTCAGGTGGTGCGTTCTTACAAAATCCGTGGGGCTTATAATAAAATTAGCGGGCTTTCTATTGAAGAAAAGGGCAGTGGTGTGGTGTGCGCCAGCGCTGGAAATCATGCCCAAGGCGTAGCGCATTCCTGTTATTTATTAAAGGTGAAAGCTACCATCTTTATGCCAGCGCCTACGCCAAGGCAAAAGGTAGAGCAAGTCCGCTTTTTCGGAAAGGAGTTCGTAGAAATTGTGCTTGTTGGCGATACCTTTGACGATGCTCAAAAAGAGGCCATTTCATTCTGTAATAAGCACTCAAGCATTTTTATTCCTCCTTTTGATGATCAAAAAGTCATTGAAGGTCAAGGAACTGTCGGCTTAGAGATTCTGGAAGATTGTGGCAATCCGATTGACTACCTTTTCTTACCTATTGGCGGAGGCGGTTTGGCCTCTGGTGTTGCTTCTGTGTTTAAAACCCTAAGTCCGCAAACGAAGATTATCGGGGTAGAACCTGCCGGTGCGCCAGCCATGAAGAATTCCATTGCTTTAGGCAAAAACACCAAGCTCGACAGTATCGATAAGTTTGTCGATGGTGCAGCAGTACAGCAAGTAGGAGATTTGACTTTCGAGATTTGCCGGAAGCATTTAGATGCAGTAGTTACGGTTCCTGAAGGACTGATTTGTAGCACGATGCTTGAACTGTATAACCGCGATGCCATTGTGGTGGAACCTGCGGGTGCATTGTCTGTGGCCGCTTTGGGCCAATTTGCTGAAGAAATTAAAGGCAAAAATACAGTATGTATTCTCTCTGGTTCGAATAACGATATTTCTCGTACCGAAGAAATCCGTGAGCGCTCTTTGCTCTACGAGGGTTTGAAGCACTATTTCATTGTACGTTTTCCGCAAAGAGCAGGAGCATTGAAGGAGTTTTTGGTGGAAGTGCTCGGCCCAACTGACGATATCGTTCATTTTGAATACACCAAGAAGACCGCACGCGAAAAAGGACCTGCCTTAATTGGGATTGAGCATCAGCAAAAAGCCGATTTTGACGGGCTAATGCAACGAATGAAAGAGAAGGACTTGAATTTTGAGTACCTGAATGAAAAGCCTGATTTATTCGGTTTTATCGTTTAGTGAACTCATTTCTCTAACACAGCAACAGCATAATTTCGGTTGATTAGTTCATTGGCTGTGCCTATTACATTTTCAGTTTTGTCATCAATACTGATAAGCTTAAAGTTTGATTTACTTACTAAATCTGAAAGGTCTTGATTGTTGTAGAGCTGGAATTTCTCTTTAACAAAGGGAAGATCTTTCATGAAATCCTTTTGAGCAAAAGCGATTACAAACGTACCATTGGGTTTCATTACCCTGTAAATTTCTTCTAAAAACTGAAGTGGCTTTTTCCAGAAGTAAATGGTGTTCGCTGTCATAACCTTATCGAAGGAATTTTCTGGAAAAGGAATGCTGATGCCATCATAGCGTGTAAATTCAACCCTTTGTGGCTTTAGATGCTCCTTATTCTTAAGCTCAGCTTCGGTTTTCATGGTTTCCGAAATTTCAAGGCCATAGAACTGAATGTTTTCGGCTTGTTCTAAAATTATGGGTAGGTGATGGCAGTTTCCATGTCCAATTTCAAGAACCTTGTTACCACTGGCAATAGCCAAAGCATTGATAGATGAAGTGATCATCCCCAGATTCGTGGAATACATATTTTGCCCTATATCTATTCCAAATTGCCCGTTTGGACAACTTAATTGATTTTCTATTTCGATGAGCTGTTCTGGGCTAAGATTTTCCAATGTGTGCTGTGTTACCGTAAATGTGCTATAATCGTTACGGAGTATGGAATGGATGGTTTTGTTTTAATTATTCATTAATTATAGAGGCATTTACCGTATCATTGAAATAGAATGACGAATTTTTCAGCCATAGTCTTAGCTGCAGGGCTTTCTTCGAGAATGGAAGGAGGTCATAAACTCCTAATGCCTATTGAAGGAGAAACCATTTTTGAACGAAGTTTAAAGTCCATTATAGAAGCAGATTTTTCTGAAATTATTGTGGTTTTAGGAAAGGAAGCAGAGAGGATAGAAATTCTGATTCCAAAAGATGATAGGCTTAGAATCGTAAAGAATACCATTTTTGAGCAAGGAATGACTTCTTCCATCCAAACCGGAATTGCCGTAGCAGCAGGCGATGTATATGTCATTTGTCTAGCCGATATGCCCTTTTTAACCGCGGCAGATTATAGCCAGTTAATGCATCGTTTTAGGGAAGAGAATGGTAAGAATATCCTTGTTCCCTTGTGCCATGGTCAAAAGGGGAACCCCGTATTTTTTGCCAGCGACTATCAACGGGAAATTTTAGCGCATACCGATCCAAACGGTTGCAGCCAGCTCGTAAAACGAAATACAGAAAAGGTAGACTTCTTTGAAACCAACAACCTTCGTTTTACCTTAGATATTGATACCCAAACCGATTTAGATAAGTTTACGAATGCTGAATAAAGAAGAGCTCATACGCTATAACAGGCAAATCATTCTGCCCGACTTCGGTATTGAAGGACAAGAGAAACTTAAGTCCTCCAGTGTCTTGGTGATTGGTGCAGGTGGCTTGGGCATTCCTAACCTTAGCTATTTGGCTGCAGCAGGAGTGGGGCGAATTGGATTGGTGGAATTTGATGAAATTAGTCTTTCCAACTTGCAGCGTCAGGTGATGTACAAGACTAACCAAGCAGGCGAATCGAAAGGCAAATCTGCTGTTAAGATGATTCAAGAATTGAACCCCAACGTGTCAGTTGATTATTTCGAAACGCGATTGGATGCCGAAAACGCACTAGAGATCATTGGAGATTTTGACTTGGTGGTAGATGGTAGCGACAACCTGCCTACACGATATTTGGTCAACGATGCCTGTGTGCTGTTAGGTAAAACCTTGGTGTATGCCGCAGTTTTTCGGTACGAAGGTCAAGTGAGTGTATTCAATGCCCAAAGAAAAGACGGTAGCCGTGGACCAAATTACCGAGACCTTTTCCCTACACCGCCACCGCCCGAGATGGTGCCCAGCTGTAATGAAGGGGGTGTATTTGGAGCGCTCACTGGCATAATAGGTGCCATGCAGGCCAATGAAGCCATTAAGCTTCTAGCAGGGCTGGGAATTCGATTAGATGGAAGGTTGTTTCTTTTTGATAGCCAGTATTTTACTGCACGTTTTTTAAATATTAAGTCTAATACAGAAAACCCTGTTTCTGGCGACCATCCTACAATTACTGAATTGATAGACTATGAAGCCTTTTGCGGCCTGAGCGAAGTTGAAAACGAAGCCGATGAAATCACAGTTCAGGAGTTACATCAGATGATTAAATCGGGAAATGCTCCTTTTATTCTGGATGTGCGTGAACCTTATGAATATGCTATTTCCAACTTGAATGGGCTTAATATTCCGCTTTCCAATCTTGAAAATGAGATTGGGCAGTTGCCTCAAAATGAAACAACAGTCATTCACTGCAAAAGCGGTCAACGCAGCCTAAAAGCCCTTGAATTTCTTAAAAAAGAGGGTTTTTCAAAAATCAAAAACTTGAAAGGCGGAATATTGGCTTGGCAAAAAGAGATTGATCATAGCATGGAAATCTATTGATTCATGGACTACGAATTGATTTTCTTCTTTTTTGCAATTGCCTTTCTGTATTCCTCTGTAGGCTTTGGTGGTGGCTCGAGTTACTTGGCCATTCTATCGCTTTATAGCTTTGAGTATCGATTGCTACGCACTATTGCGCTGGTTTGTAATCTTATCGTGGTAAGTGGCGGCACCTACCTCTTCGCGAAGCAAGGTCATATTAAGTGGAAGAAGACTTTACCGCTGGTTTTGGTAAGTGTTCCCTTAGCATTTCTTGGGACTAGAATTCCCTTTAAAGAAAATGTCTTCTTCATTATATTGGGTTCAACCTTGGCCGTTGCTGGCATCATCATGTTGCTGGAAGATTACTTGAGGAAGGCGAGTATAGAGAAAACATCAAAAGAAAAGAAGGACATGCCAATCGTCAATGGAGCCATTGGTGGTGGCATTGGTTTGTTGGCAGGTTCCGTTGGGATTGGAGGCGGAATTTTTCTTTCGCCTTTACTGCACATTATTCATTGGGACAAGGCTAAAACCATTGCCGGTACTGCTAGCTTTTTCATTCTGATTAATTCCGCATCGGGTTTGGCGGGGCAACTTAGCCAGGACAATTTGGCGTTCGACTTTGAAATGATTTTGTACTTGGGCCTTAGTGTTTTGGTAGGAGGTCAATTGGGCTCCAGGCTTTCGGTTTTTAAGCTTTCGCAGAAAAAGGTGAAAATGCTCACTGCATTATTGGTATTATTTGCTGGCGGCCGCTTATTATTGAAGTACCTTGTTTAAAACGAGATAAGATGAAAATTGAAGTGATTGCTTTTGGCATAGCAAAGGATATTCTGAATAGTAATCAAGTGACGTTAGAAATGGAGGAACAGAGTTCTGTGGCCGATGTGCGCCAAGCTTTGGTCGATCTCTATCCGGCATTCCAAGGGCTTGCTTCTCTGCAATTGGCCGTAAATGCCGATTATGTGAGCGATGATTATTTGATTAAAGAAAATGACGAGGTGGTGCTAATTCCACCTGTAAGTGGCGGATGAAAACATTGATTCATATTACTTCTGAAAAACTCGATCCTCAAGCTTGCTTAGAGACTATTTCTTATCCTGAATGTGGGGGGATTGTCAGTTTTGTAGGTACGGTGCGCAATCAAACCAAAGGTAAACCAGTGCTTAAATTAGAATTTGAAGCCTATGAGAAAATGGCTTTGAAGGAAATGCAGAAGATTGCCGATCAAGCCAAAATTAAGTTTCAGGTAGAAGAGGTTCTCATTCATCACCGCACAGGATTGGTGAAAGTTGGAGAGGAAGCCGTGGTGATTGTAGTGGCAGCTCCGCATCGAAAAGCCGCTTTTCAGGCCTGTGAGTATTGTATTGATACCCTAAAAGAAACGGTACCCATCTGGAAAAAGGAGTTTTTTGAAGATGGCGAAGTGTGGGTTTCTGCACATCCCTAATTTCAACTTAGAGAGTTCTAATTAATTTTCTCTTTTAAGAACCTACGCAAATCTTTATTTGCCCCATACAAAACTAAAATATCGTCTTTCTCTAAAACTAAGCTGGCTGAAGCTACCCCTTGTACTTTTTGTTCTATTTTGCTTTTGCCTAGCACACTCTTCACCTTTGTTGGTTTAATGGTTGTAAGCACCAGTAAATCGAAATTTTCTCTAAAACGCACTTCTTGAATTGTTTGACCGATGTGTTCTTCAGGCACATTGGCTTCAATAATACTATAGTCTTCGCCTAATTCGTATGAGTCTACCACATTATTCATACAGAGCTTTTTGGCCCAACGTTCTGCGGTTTCTTGTTCTGGGTGAACAATTTCATCTACACCTAAGGCTTTGAGTACCTTCTCGTGCAATGGATTAATGGCACGGCTAATCAATCGTTTTACTTCTAAATTCTTAAACAAGGCAGTAACCATCACGTTTGAGCCTTGGTCTTCACCAATCGCAATAATTACAATATCTGTGTCTTTAAGCGGTAACCCCGATACCGTAAATTCATCGGTAGCATCCATACAAATGGTATGGGAAATCTTCTCTTTGAACGAATCAACCTTAGACATGGAAGTATCAACCCCAATGACTTCATTTCCTTGAGCGGTTAGCTTTTCGGCCAACGAAGCCCCAAAATTTCCTAATCCAACTATGATGTATTTCATGGTTTCAGATTTTAATTGATTGTAATTTCTTCGGTAGGATACCTGTAACTCTTGTGTTTCACTTTATCTAAAATGGCGATCATAATGGATAACATGCTTACTCTACCTACAAACATGATAATAATGAGCATGATTTTGCTCATACTACTTAAATCGCCAGTAATGCCCAAGCTTAAGCCTACGGTACTGTAAGCTGAAAAACACTCAAAAGCAATTTGCATTAAGCTTTTGTCATTATCGAATATGGAAATAACCATTACGCCAACACCAATCACCAAAAGGGAAAGTGATATAATCGCATAAGATCTTCTGACTGATATATCAGCTATTTCTCTTCTAAACACTTCAATTTTTGTTTTTCCTCTGGCAATACTTAGAATGTTAAGGGTGGCAATGGCAAAAGTGCTAGTTTTAATTCCCCCACCGGTTGAAGAAGGTGACGCTCCAATCCACATTAAAAGTAATGTTATTACTAAAGTTGGGAAGCTCAAGGCTGCCATATCTACAGTGTTAAAACCAGCAGTTCTTGGTGTGGTAGCCCCAAATAGGGCCGTAACTATTTTTCCGAAGAACCCATGCTCGGCCATTGTGTTGTTATACTCTAGAATAAAGAATATTACAAAACCAAAGGCAGTCAATGAAATGGTGGTGATTAGGTTGATTCTGCTGTTTAGGTTGAGTACCCATGGCTTATAATTCTTTAGCCGACTTGAAAAGGTAAACACCTGTGATAAACGATATTTCAAATAATTTAGAATGTTGACTACAATAGGAAAGCCTAAACCGCCAAATACAAAAGTGAAAATCAGTACAATCTGTAAAAAGTAATTGAATTTAAAACCGACATCATATATACCATTGCTGAGGGTGGAAAAGCCTGCATTACAGAATGCCGAAATGGAATGAAATACAGCAAAAAATATTTGATCGTATTGAGACTCAAAAGTGCTGGCATCTAAACTAAAGTATATCATTGTGGCTGACATCATTTCAATACCAAAGGTGATTATGAGCACATACTTTAAGGTAGAGAATACTTCGCTCAGCTTTTTTGAATTACTCATGTCGCCCAATGCCAATTGGTTTTCATAAGTAGCACCGCCTTTAAAGAAATAGCTGAAGTAGCTGGCAAAAGTCAAAATCCCCAAGCCGCCAATCTGAATTAGGCATATGATTATAATTTGCCCGAATTCTGTAAAATAACTTCCTGTATCTACTACAATTAACCCTGTAACACAAACCGCACTGGTAGAAGTAAAGAAGGCGTCAATAAACGAAATTCCGTCATAGGTAGCTCGTGGAAGCATTAGAAGCACCGTGCCCAGTAGAATGATGACTAAAAAACTGATGATAAAAAGTTGAGCGGGGTTCAGTATTGTACGTTTGTAAATAAGCCTCAGCTCTGAAAATTCCCTAATAAAGGTCAAGATTACGGCAGACTTTATCAGGTTGTCGTTGAATAGTACCGGATGAAGTTTGTGGTTTGCTCCATTTATTAAATGAAGGTAAAGAACAGTTATAGTGATGAGAACACTAAGGATATCAAAAACGAGTACTTTAGTTTTTTTTGGTTTTTTCTTCCCTATATACCGAAAAAAGGTAGATGTGAGCCCAATCCCCAGAACAACAAAATAATAACCATTGATGATGCTTTGAGAAAGGTCTGATTGAGTGTAGCCAAAGTCGGCAATAAAAACCACTATTCCTGAAAGGCTAATCCAGAAAGCGAGGTGGTCAAGCCGCTTTAAATTGAAATTCATTATAAAAACATTTTCTGCAAACCAGCCCAAAGGGCTTTTTTCAAAGCTACAGTGTTTTCTATTTCTCCAAGGTCATCTGCCTTTAAAAACAACTTCTTACGGTCTTCTTTTACATCGTAAACAGGGCTGTTATTATAACTGTCTAGTTTTTCAGAATTAAAAACTAAGACATGACGGTGGTTAAACTCATTCAGTACTGCTGCAATCTGCTCTGCGGAAGCTTCTTTTACATTCACCAAAAGCACATCGTCTAAACTTCGTTTTACCGAAGCCATAACTTTAAGAAGAAAGGCCTTTTTCTCAACTTCCAATTGAGGTTGATCAGCTTCGAAAAAGATAATACAATGCTTGAGGTTGTTACCTTCAGTAGGGAGGGGCTTAATATAAACCGGTTTATCGTCTTCCAAAACTGGCTGTTTTGGAGGGGAAGGGCTAACCGGTTCGCTACTAGTTTCCGTTACGCTTTCAACCAATGGCTCTTGGGTTGAGGTTGCCACAAGGTCATCCTTGATGAGATAAATTTCTTCAGTAATAAAATGAGAAAGAAATGAGTTATCCTCAGCCATAGCACCAATTGGTTGTTTTGCTAAATCTAACAATTGTAATGTAAAATACAGACTACGATTCGAAGAAAAGACTCTTTAATTCTGTAGCCTCATCTGGTTTCATTCTTTTTGCTAAAACCAATCGTAACTGTCTTCTTCTCAAAGCTCCATCGTACTGTTCTTGTTCTTCAGGGGTTTCAGGTACTAGTTCTGGAACATCAATAGGTCTTCCGCTTTGATCTACCGCCACAAAGGTGAAATAGGCACTATTACTTTTGAATTTTCGACCAGAAGGAATGTTTTCAGCCCATACTTCGCAATACACTTCCATAGAAGAGTTGAATGAACGCGTTACATTGGCGGTAAGCGTTACTACATCGCCTAAAGCAATAGGTTTGCCGAATGAAATGTTATCGGCAGAAGCAGTTACCACTATACGGTTTGAATGTTTTTGTGCTGCAATAGCGGTATTAATGTCCATCCAATGCATCAGTTTACCTCCCATAAGGTTGTTAAGCGTGTTGGTGTCGTTAGGGAGAACTAGCTCCGTCATCGTTACACGTGAGTCTTTAGTGGTTTTTTTCTTTACTGGCATAACTGTCTTTTGTGTTGCAAAGCTAATGCGGTTCGTTGAAAGAACGGAAGGGAATTTGAATTTTATAGAGTAATAAAATTACATATTTATGTATGTAAAAATATATAAATTAATATATGTTGATAATTACATATCTATTTTTTCCAACCATCATCGCCCAGTAGGGGTACAAACTTGAAATCGTGGAAAACTTCTTTGCGAAGCTTATTACCTTCAAGCCTGGTGAGTCTGAGCATTTGCTGGGTTTTGGTATTACCTACAGGAATTACCAAACAACCGTTTACTTTGAGTTGATCTATAAGTGCATCGGGAACAGTAGGAGCGCCAGCAGTAACGATTATTTTATCGTAAGGAGCAAACCTTGGCAAACCTAATGATCCATCTCCAAAGAAGAAATTTGCCTTGTAGCCCATTTCGGGTAGGGCAAATCGGGTACGTTCGTAAAGTTCTTTTTGATATTCTATAGTATATACTTCGGCACCCAGCTCTAAAAGTACTATCGACTGATAACCCGAGCCTGTTCCTATTTCTAAAATCTTATCTCCTGGTTTTACATTGAGTAATTCTGTTTGAAAGGCTACGGTGTAAGGTTGAGAAATAGTTTGGCCAGCGCCAATGGGAAAAGCTTTATCCTGATAAGCATGTTCTACCAAGGCATTCTCAAAGAAAAAATGGCGCGGAATTTTACCAATAGCGTCTAAAACGCGTTCGTCTTTAATGCCTTTAGAGCGAACCACTTTTACAAGTTGTCTTCGCATTCCTTTATGTCTGTAACTATCTTCCATATTGAAGAAACTGCTTTGCAGTTTGAGATGCTGTATTGAATTGATCTGCGTAAAATGAGAGAAAGCGCTAAAAAAATCAATTTCTTAACGCTTTCTTTTTGAATGATTTAGCTCAATTTACCCTATTCGGTAATTGAAATCAAGTAGTAATTCTTTTTCCCTTTCTGAACCAAAAAGTACTTATCCTGAAGAAGTCGAATAGCAGGTTTTGCATTCATGTCTTCAATTTTAACCTTGTTAATGCTCACACCGCCATCTTGAAGCATTCTGCGAGCTTCACCTTTAGATTTGAAGATTACCTCTTGGGTAACCACAGAAAGTAGATCAATTGAATTTTCAGCTTGATCTAAGTCCGTTTTCGAAATTTGTACTTGAGGAACTCCTTCAAATACTGAAAGTAAAGTGTCTTCATCTAAAGACTCTAGATCTTCAGTGGTAGACTTTCCGAAAAGAATGTTTGACGCTTTAATAGCGGTTTTTAAGTCTTCTTCAGAGTGTACTCTCACGGTAATATCCTCTGCTAAAGCTTTTTGTAAGATTCTCAAATGAG
The DNA here is from genome assembly GCF_001267955.1 of Roseivirga seohaensis subsp. aquiponti. Lineage (NCBI taxonomy): Bacteria > Pseudomonadati > Bacteroidota > Cytophagia > Cytophagales > Roseivirgaceae > Roseivirga > Roseivirga seohaensis. The sequence goes on along the minus strand of NZ_JSVA01000014.1, from coordinate 83,973 downwards.
GTGCCTCATTGTGTTCAGCTTCTAAAGCTTCAATTTTTTCTTTCGGAAGAAGGGTGAACACACGAATGAAGTTTGATGCATCTTCATCTGATGTATTTAACCAAAACTGGTAGAACTTGTAAGGAGAAGTTTTCTTTGGGTCTAACCAAACGTTTCCGCCTTCTGATTTACCAAATTTAGATCCGTCTGCTTTTCTAATCAGCGGAGCTGTCATGGCAAAAGCCTCGCCTTGTATTTTTCTTCTGATTAATTCCGTACCCGTAACAATGTTTCCCCACTGATCGGAACCACCCATTTGCAATTTGCAATCGTAGTTTTGATTCAAGTGAAGGAAATCATAGCCCTGAACGAGCTGGTAAGTAAATTCAGTAAATGACATTCCGCTTTCCAGTCTGTTTTTCACAGAATCTTTGGCCATCATGTAATTCACAGTGATGTGCTTGCCCACTTCTCTGATAAAATCAAGGAAGCTGAAGTTTTTGAACCAATCGTAATTATTTACGATTTGCGCTGAGTTTTCACCACAATCAAAATCTAAGAATTTACGAAGTTGCTTTTTCTGAGATTCTAGGTTATGGTTTAAAAGTTCTTCCGAAAGCATTGGTCTTTCAGACGATTTCCCCGATGGATCGCCCACCATACCAGTAGCGCCACCCACTAAAGCAATAGGCTTGTGACCGGCCTTTTGAAGGTGAACCAAAAGCATTACAGGTACCAAGTTGCCAATGTGTAGGGAATCGGCAGTAGGATCGAAGCCAACATAACCTGTGGTTTGCTCTTTATCTAGTTGTTCTTCTGTTCCAGGCATGATATCGTGGATCATGCCTCTCCATTGTAGTTCTTTGATGAGTTCGCTCATAGGTATATTTTGAATTCGGAGCGCAAATATAGAGTTTGAAAGGCGAGGGTGAAAGGCAAGAAACAAAAAAAGCCTTAGATTTCTCTAAGGCTTTTTGCGGAACGGACGGGACTCGAACCCGCGACCTCCTGCGTGACAGGCAGGCATTCTAACCAGCTGAACTACCGCTCCAATATCTTTGTTTTGTAATCCCTTTCGTTTAAGGTGATGCAAAAGTAGTATACTGTTCTTGATTTACAAACATCAGGAGCTAAAAAAACGAACTAATTTTTCGAAAAATCTTCAACTGTTTGGCCGTGAGTGAAATAAATATTTATGTAATGCGAATTTATTTTTGAGTAAGAATTAATCTGTCTTACTAGTACCTCATAAATCAGACATATTTACTTGCCAGCAGTGTTTTTGAACTAGGTAAAATACTTATAAAATTATTTTCAGTATTTCACGGAGTGTATTTAACCTCAAAACTAGCTCCTTTGTGTTGGAAGGTAATTGAAGAGGCTCAGTTATTTTCCATTCCCTCAACCTAAAAGAATAGAACCCATGTAACGTATTTGCATGGGTTTATTTTTGTGTTTATCTGAAACGACATTTATGATTTGTCTCACTGTTCACTAACTTGGTAGAACAAACTTAATGTGGAATCATGGATACAGTTATACAAGAACACGAAACGGATAATAAAGGTAGCTTTTATGTAGAAAGGGAAGGAGAACGTTTGGCCGAAATGACTTTCTCAAAAGCGGGTTCCGACAAAATAATTATTGACCACACAGAAGTAAGTGATGTGCTTAGAGGTACGGGCATGGGGGCAAAGCTGGTTGAACGTGCTGTGGAATATGCACGTAAGAATAAAGTCAAAATAATACCACTTTGTCCTTTTGCAAAGGCTACATTAAAGCGTCATCAAGAATGGAATGATGTGCTTTGATTTTACTTAAGCACTCAGTTTTGCTATCGATGGAGCAGCTTTAAGTTGATTGAACTCTTCAATCACTTTATTTACCGAAGATATATCTAACTCGCTTTCAAAGTTTTTGTGACATGTTTCTATCAAGGCTTTGAAATAACGGATGATGCTATGGTAATGACTTTTGTTTTTGTCTGCTTTAAAAATATTCATTAGCCCCTGAAGCAAAGCAAGCATCACTAAAGTATCTGCTTTACCATAAATTCTGATTTGAGTAATATGGTCGTCATAGAGCTGTTCAAAAACAATTTGTTTAAAATATACCCTATTTACATTCATGCTATCTTTAACAATATACTTTTCCTTCATCTGTATTTTTTTGATGTATAATAGCGTGAGCAGATGTATTGATTTGATGGCGGTTCCAGGGTCGTTGATTCCAGGGCTAAGGGCTTTCACGGCTATCTCTGAAATTTGCTTGAAACCAAAAACGTAATGGTCGCTTACCCATTCTTGAGGGTATAAAATGAAGCAATTTTCGATTTCCTCTTTTAGTTCATCGTCTATTTCCTTGTCGATGCATAGTAATGGGGAGTTTTCGACAAAGAAAAAACCCACCGGCTGGAGCATTTGAATTTTGATTTGATGGTGTTCGCAAAGTTTAACCAGTTCGTTCACCTTAACTTTTTTAAAATAACCCGCTTTTGAAGTATTTAAAGAATACCATTGTTCTGTATTCTGTTCTTGCTGTACTTCAGAACCCTCTAAAGTCATTCTTTCCATTTCATTTTTTGTTCTGGAGAAAATACTGTTTAGAATGTTGTCTACCTGAATACTTTGGCTAATGGTGTGGATGAAGTACATAAAAAAGGCCAAGCAGGTGATGCCGAAAATCATTGATAAGAGTATGCCGAAATCAGGGGTGTTTATGGTTTCATCGGACTGTACGTTTACAATGAGAATGAGGCTGTAGATAATGCTACCTAAATAAAAGCCAAGAACCACTTGGTTAGATTTATCTGTAATTAAACCAGGAATAACCCGCGGAGATAGGGTAGATGAAGCCCTATTAAGTACGATCATTACCATAGAAAAACTGAACACCATTAGTGAAATAATGCTACCTACTAAGGTGCCTAGTACTAATCTGGCATCTTCTTTACTCTTTACAAGAACAAATGATAGATCCTTTTTTAAGTCCATCATAAATGGATCATACTCAATAAGCATGATAATGATTGAGAATAGGAGAAAGCCCACAGCTATTAGAGTGGGGTAAAAAGCAATACTTCCTATAATTGACCTGTAGGTTTTATAGAGTAAGTTTTTGGTTAGTTTCATTTGTTATGGATCATAGAGAGTGCTAATAACTCGTTTTTTCTTAGTTCTTTTTGATACTTAACCTTTGGTGGTTTCTTCTGTTCATATTGTGCTAGTTCTCCTTGAGTTAAAATTTTTAAAACTTTAGGGTGAATATAATATTCACGACATGTGGCAATGGTATTGCCAAGTACTTTGGCTACCTTTTTTACTATTGTGGTCTCAAGGTTAAGTCTTGTGTTTTCTTCAACTACTTTCAAGGCAGCCGGATAAGAATCAATGGCGACTACTGTGCCACCCCATGTTCTGAAATCCTTTGCTGTAAAATGGCTTTCTGTAATGTTATAAAGGTATTCATTGACATCGCTCGAGTCTAGCTTCTGGCTTTTCCCATGTTCATCAATGTATCTAAACACTTCATAACCGGGTAACTCAGAACTCTTGCGAATTAGATTGGCTAGTTTTTGATTTTTGATAGTGATGTTTCGGTATTTACCACTCTTAGCTTTATAGCTTAATTTCAGTTTCGACCCTTCATCTTCAAGGTGCTTTCTTCTTAGGGTGGTTAGTCCATATGTTTCGTTTTCTTTTCTATATACTTGATTGCCAATTCTAATGTAGTGTTGATCTAACAGCGATACCAAAACCGCCAAAATCTTCTTTTTTGGCCAACCCTTTAGTTGAATATCCTGCATGGCTTGTCTTCGGATTACAGGTAATATTTGGCCAAATTTGAAAAGCTTAGCGTATTTCTGTTTTTGTCTAAAATCAATCCAAAGCGGATGATAAATGTATTGCTTTCGAAGTTTTTGATCATAGCCAGTGGCTTGTAAATGGCCAAATTCGTGCTCACAAATCCATACTTCTGTCCACATAGGAGGAATTACTAGGCTATCGAATCTCTTCAATAAAGATTTCTTCTTTACCACCTTGCCATTTTTTGTTTTGTAAATGAACTTGTCACCTTTCGGTATGCGCTTAAAGCCATTACATTCATCAGATATGTATTGAATATTGTGAGGGCAGTTTTCCAAAGGACTCATAAGTTGATGGCTTTGTGTAAGTATTGACAAACACTTTTCAATTGCACCTATTCAACTTTTAAACCAAAATCATAAATACATTCAATCTTTTGATTCTGTAACGGAATGCTGCTTCTGAATATTTAGAGGGGCTTAGTAAACTCAATAGTGTGTATTTTTTTCACACTTGCTTGGGGAAGGTAGTATTGAATTGGACATAAAAAAAGCAGCGAGTTGGTGCTGCTTTCTTATTGTGCTGACTCTATTGTTACCATGACGAAGTTTTTAAATCTCTTGTAGCTTGTAGTATGTCTCTTCTACTTACTTGCCCTTTTAACCTTCCGTTTACATCTACTACAGGAAACCTTCTGTAGTGAGTTCTCAGAAACTTTTGAGCGCAATCAAGTACGTCCATATCTACAGAAATTGTGGCAACATTGTTACTCATGTACTCCGCTACGGTTATTTTTCCATGATGAAGGTTGTGATATGCTTCATCTACCATAATTCTCATACAATCAATTTCCGAAAGTATTCCAATAATTTTCCCTTTCTCATTAATAACAGGAGCGCCTGATATCTGTTTTTCTAAGAAAACATCCATAGCATCTGCAATACTTTGATCTGGGGTGAACGAAATAACCTCATGGGTCATGTAATCTGTAACTGGGCGATACTGCTGAACGCCTTTAGGTACTTCTGGTGCTTTTACTCCTTGAAAATTCATATAGTTTCGATTTATAGATTTTGAATATCTGTCAATTTAAGGTATAATATACTGTAAATCAATTGAATATCAAAACTATAAATAACTGTATGTTGTTTAAGGCCGTCATATGTTCTGAGTCGATAATCTTGTTTTTTGACCTTAGTAGCACAAAAAAAGGAGCTTATCGTCAGATAAGCTCCTTTTAAATACTGAGTCAAAACTCAATTATCTTTTATCGATTGGCGCGTAAGCTCTTTCGTTATAACCAGTATATACTTGTCTTGGTCTTCCGATTGGCTCTTTGTTTTCACGCATTTCTTTCCACTGTGCAATCCAACCAGGAAGTCTACCCATGGCAAACATTACGGTAAACATATCGGTAGGAATACCCAAGGCACGATAAATAATACCTGAATAGAAATCCACATTCGGATAAAGCTTTCTCTCCACAAAGTAAGAGTCGTTCAAAGCTTCTTCTTCTAGACCTTTGGCAATTTCTAAAATAGGATCGTTTACGCCTAATTTGGCCAAAACATCATCAGCTGCTTTTTTAATAATTCTGGCCCTTGGGTCGAAGTTCTTGTACACTCTGTGACCGAAGCCCATTAAACGGAATGGATCGTTTTTGTCTTTGGCTTTTGCCATCCACTTTTTGGTATCACCGCCATCTTTTTTGATGTTCTCAAGCATTTCGATTACCGCTTGGTTAGCACCACCATGTAACGGTCCCCAAAGGGCATTGATTCCACCTGAAATTGAAGCGTATAAGCTTGCGTGCGATGAACCTACCATTCTTACTGTTGAAGTAGAACAGTTTTGCTCATGGTCGGCATGTAAGATCAATAATTTATCTAATGCATTGGCTACAACCGGATCAACCTCATAAGCTTCGGCTGGGGTAGCGAACATCATTTTAAGGAAGTTGCTACAATAGTCTAGGCTATTGTCTGGGTAGTTAACTGGATGACCAATTTGGTTTTTGAAAGACCACGCTGCAAATGTTGGCATTTTAGCAAGCAAACGAATAATGCTCATATCTACTTCTGGAGCGGCTCTGTTAGGGTCTAACGAAGCAGGGTAGAAGGCTGTTTGAGCACAAACTAAAGAAGAAAGTACACCCATTGGATGCGCAGTTGAAGGAAATCCTTCAAGAATCTTCTTGATATCTTCGTGTACCAATGTATGATTGGTGATGGTCTTAGTAAACTCTTGGTATTGAGCAGGAGTAGGAAGTTCTCCGTAAATTAAAAGGTATGAAACTTCAAGGAAGGTAGACTTTTCGGCTAGCTCTTCAATTGAATAACCTCTATAACGTAAGATTCCTTTCTCACCATCCAAGAAGGTGATGGCACTTTGGGTTGAACCTGTGTTTTTAAATCCTGGGTCGATAGTGATTACGCCACTGTCTCCTCTAAGAGAAGAAATATCGATGGCTTTTTCATTTTCGGTGCCCTCAATTAATGGTAGTTCTAATGTTTTACCGTCAACTTTAATCTCAGCAGTACTTGACATTCTATAAAGTGGTTTACTAGTTTGGGGTGCTTTATTAGGCGAGCGAATTTAATGTATAAAACACTTAAATGAAACTCTTGTTCACGACTTTGGGAATTTTTAATTACTTCCGCCTAAAATAAGTGGTAAGCCGTCCTTTCCTTGGCCTATAACCACTACTTTCGTGTTGGGTGATTCGGCTAATTTCAAGGTTGCTTCAATACCTCGCATCTTTAATAGGCTTGGTGTTAAGCTATTGTTAATAATTTTATTCGCGGCCGATTCACCTTCTGCGGCTATTCTTTTTCTTTCCGCTTCACTCTTTTCTTTGTCTAAACGAAACTGATAAGCCAAAGCTTCTTGTTCTTGTTGTAATTTGCTTTCAATGGCTTGCTTAATTTTATCAGGTAAATTGATTGAACGAATCAAAAGCGCTCTCATTTCTATATTATTCGACTCACTGCCCAATACTTCGGCTGTTTCTGTTCTAATTGCAGCTTCTACTTCTGGTCTTTTAGTAGAATAGATTTCTTCTGCTGTGTACCTACCCATTACCTGACGAACAGTAGACCTTACTTCTGGGGTAACCAAAGTTGACACATAGCTTTTTCTAAAGCTTTCATAAATATACCCCACACGGTCAAACTTTGGGTAAAAACGAACGGATACATCCACTTTAATGCTCAAACCGTTTTTATCGAGTACATCCATCGTTTCCTCTACTTGGGTTTCTGCTACATCGAAAACGATTAGTTCGTTCCAAGGTGCTTTTACATGGAAACCTTGTGTAATAACATTGTCTTTATCTAAACCTCCTGAGAATTTTTTGAAGAGAACAGCCCTTTCATTGGCCTGAATAGTGTAAAAAACGCTGCTTGATATTGCAAATAGAATGATCACCGCAATAACGGTAATGACTATTGCGGGTAAATACTTTCTGTTGTCCATAATAATAGTTGTTTATGTTTAAGAGCCAATCTGTTTTAAGTTGGCTTCAATTATGTCTAGAATCTGTTGGGCTACTTTTAAGGCTTTGTACCCATCTTCTATAGTTACTATAGGTTCAGTATTATTGGTAATGGCCTGATTAAAAGTGAAGAGCTCTTCGCGAATAGCGTTGGTTGGATGAATTTTAGGGTTCTCAAAAATGATTTCTTTTTTGCTTTTGCCTTCACCCAAATCCAAAATCATAGAAAAGGGTCCTTCTTCTCCTGTAGCCTCTTGCATTCTTACGATCTCAGATTTCTTTTCAAGGAAATCTACCGATACATAAGCGTCTTTTTGGAAGAAACGTGATTTGCGCATGTTTTTTACCGCTATACGACTAGTAGTAAGGTTCGCTACGCAACCGTTTTCAAACTCTAAGCGCACATTAGCAATGTCTGGTGTGTCGCTTACCACCGCAACACCACTGGCCGAGATATGTTTTACTGGAGAGCCCACGGCATGAAGAATCACATCAATATCGTGAATCATTAAATCGAGTACCACAGGAACGTCTAAACCTCTTGGGTTGAATTGGGCCAAGCGGTGGGTTTCAATAAACATAGGTTGCTTAAGATAGTGTTGAGCGGCTACGTATGCTGGATTGAACCTTTCCACATGACCGACCTGAATTTTAAGACCTTTTGCTCTAGAAAGCGAAATAAGCTCCTCGGCTTCGGCAATCGTATTGGTGACTGGCTTTTCAATAAAAACGTGCTTGCCAGCATTTAGGGCTTGTTTGGCACAATCGAAGTGTGATAGCGTAGGGGTTACGATATCTATTACATCAACTACCTCAAGTAATTCAGCTATAGTAGAATATCCTTTGATGCCATGTTCTAACGCAACAGCCTTTGCGTTTTCTTCTGATGCATCATAGAAACCTACGAGTTCGTATTCAGGAATGTCTTTGATGCATTTAATATGAATTTTACCAAGGTGGCCAGCACCCAGAACGCCAATTTTAAGCATGAATATGGTTTTTTTGAACTGGGGCAAAAGTAGCCATAAAAACATCAGGCTCTAAGGAATGAAGCTGTTTTTGGATGGCTTGTACCGAATCTGTCTGTAGCACTTATGGCCAGCCGACCCGATAAGTTCTTTTAATACTTTTTTAAAACGATGAATGCTCTAGTGTTGGGGCTGTAATATTGGAATAACTATTATTCCTTTAGAACATAATATCAATTACTCCCCAGGCAATCGCTAATGCAATGGCCAATTTTAAGGATGGCATAAAGCCTTTGGTGTCAAAGTCTTTTCTGGATTGATCTATGATTTCAATAATAATGGCGTTGGCAATGGTTCTGGTGATTATTCCCAAGCCAACAATCCACAAAATACCAAGCGTAGCCACGTTCAAGAATAAAGTGATGAGCCAGCCAATTAAGAAGCTTACTATCATAATCGATATAGAAGTGAGCACTGCCGATTTAAAGTTCTTGATATATACTCCATCTATGACTTTGCTAGCGAGCATTAAGACAATCGGAGTGATGATGAGTTGTAAGATGAGTTCCATGTAACTTCCTTCTACAAACGATACTCCATATTAATAAAGCGTGCAATTAGCATGCTTGTTACTCATTCTGTTGGAAAATATGGGCACACTGCTACATTTCGATGTGTATGATTCACCACATTTTAAATACTTGTGTAATTACTGGTAGAACATAAGGTAACAGCGAATTTATGGCTAAGCGTGTTAAAATGGTGTTTTGGGCAATAAAAGTAGATGTTGAGCTTGATAAAACTGATATGAGTTTAGGCTAGGAATAGTTTTGGTATTGAATGGCTGAAACAGAGTAACCGAAGGTGTTCTATAAATTATTGCTGACTCAAAAATAACCTATCAAATGACCAAAGTTAACGCTATACATAACAGCATTCTTGAAACTATAGGCGATACTCCAATCGTCAAACTAAATAGACTGTTCAACTCTCACAAAAATGTATTTGCCAAGATGGAAGGGCACAATCCTGGTGGAAGCATTAAAGACCGCACGGCAATACAATTACTTGAACATGCCTTTTGTACTGGAGAATTAAAAGAAGGGGACCATGTCATAGAATCGAGCTCTGGTAATATGGCCATTGGGCTAGCGCAGGCTTGTTTGTATTATGGTTTATCGCTTACCGTAGTTGTTGATACAATGGCGAATAAGCATACGCTTAAAATTCTGAAAGCTTACGGAGCTAATATTGATATGGTAAAAGAACCTGCTCCATTGGGGGGCTTTCTTACTGCAAGGTTAAATCGAGTTCAGGCTTTGGTTGATAAAACTCACAATAGCTTTTGGCCAAACCAATATGGTAATCCGCAAAATCCATTGGCCCACAAGCAAACTATGAAAGAGATTTTAGATGCTCTTGATGGAAAACTTGATTATATGTTTGCTGCAACTAGTACTTGTGGTACGCTAATGGGCTGTGCCAACTATATTTTAGATAATAATTTAGATACGAAAATAATTGCTGTTGATGCCGTAGGAAGTGTAATATTTGGAGATACTCCGCAAGAGCGGAAAATACCTGGGCATGGCGCTGGCCGACCTTCTACATTTTTATGTAAGTCGATTGTAGATGACGTAATACATGTAAGCGATGCCGATTGTGTTGATGGTTGTCGAAACTTATTGAATAAAGAAGCCATCTTATGTGGCGGTTCTTCGGGAGCCGTGGTAAGTGCTGTTGGACGCTACTTAACCCAAATTCCAACCGAAGCCAATTGCGCTATGATTCTTTGCGATCGAGGTGAACGTTATCTGGATACCATTTACAATGATGAATGGGTTAATGATAATATTTTCAATCCACAAATGATTGCTGTTTAAGTTGTATAGAATGGAAAATCATAAATCAGTCGATGCTCAATCAATTAATCCTGAAACACCATATCGAGTAGCAATAATAGGCGCTGGGCCAAAAGGTTTGTATGGTTTAGAAAGGCTTTTGGCCAACCTTTCAGAAGTTACCCTTGACGAGGAGGTTGAGATTCATATGTTTAATAGATGCTCATTTTTTGGTGCAGGAGATATCTACAGGCATGACCAGCCTGAATATCTATTGATGAACTATGTCAATGGATTTATTAATGCATGGCCAAATCAAGCTCCAAAACCCATTGTTGATCATCCATTAAGTTTTGTTGAATGGCTGAAGAAACAAGGGAGGAACGTGTCTGGAAATGAATTTTCATCAAGGTCAAGAGTAGGAGAATACCTTTGTTCTGCTTTTGAAGAATTAAAGAAAAATTTACCCAGAAATGTGCGCTTGCTCCAGCATACACAGGAAGTATGTGATATTGAAAAGAAAGGTGGGGCGTTTTGGATAAAAACAGAAAACGAAGCGTATGTTGATATTCAACATATATTATTGGCTACAGGTCATTCAACACCACAAAAAGAAGCTTTCAGTGATCAAAATACTTTTGTAGAGTTCGTTTATCCGGTACAAGAAAAACTTTCTCATGTTACTCCTAATAGCAAGGTAGCCATCAAAGGAATTGGCTTAACCTTTATTGATACTGTATTGGCACTCACTGAAGGCAGGGGCGGTAGATTTAATCAAACAGAAGCAGGTTTTAAATATGTGAAATCTGGAAATGAACCTTTTGTACTTTATCCCTTTTCGAAGTCTGGACTACCCATGATGCCACGTAGCGGAACCTTCGGATTGCCCAGTCAGCCTTTGTATTACTTCACTCCAGAAAATTTGTGTGCTAACAAAGGCGATAAAGATAAATATGATTTCGAAAAGGACATTCTGCCCCTGATAAAAGCAGAGATAAAATATGCTTACTACAGAATGTTGTTCCAGCAGTACAATCAATACTTACACCCTTTTAAAGATATTCAGAAAATTGAAAGTGAGATTGATGCTTTTCATGAAAGGCATCCTATTGAAAAACCATTTAGCTTCAATACCTTATTTAATCCATTGAACGATTGGAAAGCTGATCGACATGAGCAAATCCTCAACTATGTTCGACTGTCGATAAAAGAAGGTGAAAAAGGTGAGGAGGGAAGTCCGTTAGCGCATGCAGCTGGAACTTGGCGAAGAATCAGTAACGATTTCAATGAACTTTATTCATTTGGTGGTTTATCTCCTAAATCGCACCGTGTTTTTCTGAGCGATTTTATGGGGCAATTTAATAGAGTTGCCTACGGTCCACCCATCGAAAACATGAAGAAAATAATGGCTTTGGCTGAGGCGGGGCTGATTGATTTTAGCTTTGCTCATCAGCCTAATGTTAATGCGTATAACAGTTTTTATGTGCTCACATTAGAAGATGGTTCAGAACTGAAGGTTGATTATTTGATTGACGCAAGAATACCCAAAACCGATATGGTGTCAAACCCGCCTAAATTATATCAGAAGTTAATTGATAATGATCTAGCTACAATTTACAATAACGGAAGTGACGGTTGCGATTCTTTTAGTCCCGGATGTATACACATTTCGCGTGAAGGTCATCCAATTAATGCTTTAGGAGAAGAAATCAAGCAGATTACTTTAACAGGCACACCAACCGAGGGAATCACATTCGATAACGATACTCTTTCCCGAAATCGAAACGACTTTGTATCTCTTTGGGGTGCACAAGTCGCAAACGATATTCAAGTATTTACCCAATCAAAAATCTTAGAGCAATCATAATATGAAAGCCAAAAACCAACTTCCACCTTTAACACCTCTTACTTCACCATGGATGCACAAAGTGATGCAATCACCCACAACTATTTATCAGTTGATGGAAGAGTATGGCTCTCCATTAAATATTCATCATATAGCTCCCTTTTTCAATAATTATACCGAATACAAAACGGTTTTTGAATCCTATGATTTGAAACATTTGGTTCTTTTTGCCCGAAAGGCAAATAAATGCCAAGGCTTTGTAGAGGCTACAAAATCCTCAGGTATGGGGGTAGATACTGCAAGTTATCAAGAGTTAAAACAATGTATTGAACTTGGAATACAACCAGAAAAGCTAGTGGTAACTGCGGCCATCAAAAGCAGAAAATTGATTGAGCTCGCGGTTAAGAATAGCATAGTCATTATTCTCGATAATAACGATGAATGTGAACTGGTGCAGTCGGTAGCAGAACAACTAAATATGGATGCAAAAGTGGGAGTCCGAGTAAGCGGATTTTCCTTTAAAGGAAGTAAACTATACAGTCGGTTTGGCTTTGATATAGAGGGAGTTGCCGACTTAGTATTGAATCACTTTGGTAAAGCTAAGTCCCTTAATCGACTTGTTTATTGCGGAATTCACTTTCACCTTAATGGCTATTCAATTGATCAAAGAGGTGAGGCTTTGCATCAATCTTTAGATTTAGCGCTTCGCTTAGGTTTAAGTGGCTATAAAACTCATTTTATTGACATGGGGGGAGGGCTATTAATAAACTACCTAAAGAAAAAAAGTCAATGGACGCATTTTATTCAAACACTCCAGTTGGCTGTTCAGGGTAAACACCGCGAAATCACCTTTCAGAATCAAGGGCTAGGCTTTAGTATGATTGAAGAAAAATTACAAGGTGAGTTAAACACTTACCCTTACTTTAATGACAAAACAAAGGCAGTTTTCTTAAACGGAATTCTATCGTATTCAAACAGGGCGGGGCAAAGTTGTGCCGATCGGATTAAAGCGCAAGGAATAGAAATAAGAATGGAGCCAGGTAGGTCGCTTTTGGATCAAACAGGAATGACAATTGCCAAAGTCATTTTTAGAAAAAAGGACACCCTAGGTAACTGGTTGGTAGGTTTAGAAATGAACATGACTCAAATGCATAGCTCAAGCGCAGACTTTCTACTTGACCCATTCATTCTCAACCAAAATCAAAAAGATAACGAAGAAAATACAGAGGTCTTTTTTACAGGAGCTTATTGTTTAGAGCGTGACATTTTGCTCAAACGCAAAATAGCTTTAAACCAACTGCCAGCAATAGGAGACTTAGTAGTATTTGTAAATACTGCGGGTTACATGATGCACTTTTTTGAAACGGAAGCGCATCTTTTCGACCTAGCTAAAAATTTGTTTTTCAAACCGAACAACGAAACGGTAAAGTTTTCTGATTTTAAAATAGACTAGCTCAAAAGGGGTGAAAAATATATTGAATCGAACCAAATGATATGATTCGATAGTGTTGGGTCGGATAGTTTTTAGTTTGAAATTAAATTTTGGGATATGGAAATATTTAAAAATCCTTCGTGGTTATATAGTAGCTCATCATCCATATTAATTACGGTTCTATCTACTGTAGGAATATATTTAGCTGTTCTGATTATTACTAGACTGAATGGGCTTAGGACTTTCGCTAAAATGTCTAGTTTCGATTTTGCTATTACAATAGCCATTGGTAGTGTTATCGCTTCAACATTAATTTCACAGCAGAACAGCTTGGTTAAAGGTATAGTGGCACTCACAGTACTAGTTGTGCTGCAAGCCGCTGTTGCCAAGTTAAGAAAGAAGAGCAATGTATTTGAAAATGCAGTTACCAATACACCTGTATTGCTCATGTCAGGTTCAGAGATTTTATGGCATAATTTAAAAGCGAATAGAGTTACCGAAGCAGACCTCTATGCTAAACTGAGAGAAGCAAATGTATACGACATGCGTCAAGTGTTGGCTGTGGTGCTAGAAACAACAGGCGATATTTCAGTATTACATTCTGAAGATCAAGATATGCAACTAGATAACGATTTATTAAAGAATGTTAGACGATGAACTTTGCGAGTTATGTCCAGAATAAAAAGCCAGAAGCTAATTATGGATTAGTAAAATTAGCGAGGGTTAGAAGTTCTTGTTCCTAGGCTGTCAAGTCAATTGCCTGACTCGAAATTAAGCCCTTACAATAAGTAAAAAGCTCTAAATCGAGCTTTTTACTTATTGTTTTTAGGGTCTTGCTGATACTTCTTTTTATTATAAGGTTCAACATATCCTTCTTTTGGTCTTACATCCTTATCTGTATCATCTCCCTTCGGAGTTCGATTTGGATCTTCTGATACGTGCTTATTTCCATAGGGTATTCCCGAGTTATCTTTCTTGTTTTTATCACTCATAATTCTATTTGTTTGATTTATAACATTAACAACTCAGATATTTTATTGTTTATGAATAGTTCTTTTCAAACCCTGGTTATTTGTGTTCTGAAAGTAAAATCGGAGTGAGGACTTATGGGGTAAAAATGTATTTTATGTTGGGAAAGATAGGATTATCGGAACAAGAAAAATAAAGGGTTTGTCACCCACTTAAAAAAAATAGCCCCATACGTGATGTATGAGGCTATTAGTGGGCCCACCTGGGCTCGAACCAGGGACTTTCTGATTATGAGTCAGATACTCTAACCAGCTGAGTTATAGGCCCAATATCTTATTTAAAGCGGCTGGTTTTCTGATGAACCCGTTCTAAAAATCGAACAAGATACATTGTGCTTTAAACCCTTTGATTTTGGGAGTGCAATGTTACATATTTGCGATTAATTAAACAACAAAACATGGCGCCAGATTTAAGTAATATAGATTCAATTATTTTCGACCTAGGTGGGGTAATCATTAACTTGGATGAAGCAGCAACCATAAAAGCTTTTGCTGAAATTTCTGGGCGTACTGAAAATGAAGTACTTGAGTTGTCGAAAACAGCAGAATTCTTTAAACTGTATGAAACGGGCCAGATTGACGACCCTACTTTTAGGGCGCATTTAAGAGAATCTTTAAATGTGTTTTCTGACGATAATATTCTAGATGGTGCTTGGAATGCTATGCTAGGTCAAATTCCTGTTCATCGACTGAAAAAATTGGAGGTGCTTTCTCAAAAATATAAGCTTTTTGTAATGAGCAATACCAACGATATTCATATCAGGTTTTTCCTCAAACTTATCGACTTAATTTCTCCGCATAAACAATTTCATGAATACTTTACTCAAGTTTATTTTTCGCAGGAAGTAGGGGAGCGTAAGCCTAATTTTGGTGCTTGGCAGCCTATTCTCAACGACCATCAATTGGACGCTTCACGTACTTTATTTATAGATGATAAACTGGAGAACATTCAAGCAGCTATGAATATGGGTATGAATGGTTTCCATAATATTACTCCAGATGATTGGGTGAATATTATTGAGTAGCTTTTGTCGAAATAAATTCTCGTTACAACCGAGAATTCGTAAGGAGCCCTACAAGTTACCGTCACTCTGAGGTTGACGTTTGAAAAACGAAACCGTGAAAGTCCGTCTGTTCTGAGAGGATGCTTATAGCATATCTTAGCTTTTAAGCTTGAGCAAATGATATGACTTGATTAACTAACATTGCTTTCAATCATCCCCGTAGGAATCTTTTTAGGAATTACAGAGGTTGAACCCTCGATAAACGAGGATTACTTGGGGTTACATGTTGAATAAACGGTAATTTTAGCTTTGTATTAATCTTGATCGGCTCTAAAAGCCTCAATACCACCAATAAGGTTTCTTACGTTGTTGAAGCCTCTAGAAATAAGGTATTTCTGAGCTCTACCAGCTCTAGCCCCAGACTTGCAGTGAATAATAAGCTCGGCATCTTTTAGGTCTTCAATCTCAGGAACTCTATGCGGGATATCCCCAAGTGGAATTAATTTGGCGCCTAGGTTATCTTCGTCATATTCCCACTCTTCTCTTACATCAATGAAGTGCTTAACTTCACCATTCAGCATTCTTTCCTTCAATTCTTCTACAGTAATATCAGCCATGGTTAGTGGTTTAGAATCAACCTTTTTGTTATAGTTTTGCCTTCTTTTTTAACGTGTAGCAAATATATGCCTTTTTGATTTTTTCCGAAAAGAACTTTTAGACCAGTTTCCGTTTCTTCTACCGAAAACTGTGCTTCCTTTCCCCAGCTATCGAAAAGCCGGATATGCTCAACTTGGCCTTTAATGTTAAACTCACCTTCACTAGGGTTTGGGTATACCTCTAAGCGAACCTCTGGGGCTACTTTACCGGGTACAAAAGTTGAGGCAACGGATTTGTCAAACCTAGGACGCATAAGGAAGCTGCCTTTTACATTTTCGTTTTTTCTCCAAGTGCCATCAACATTGTAGTACATTTTGTCTCCTGAATCTTGATTTTTATCAAGCCCCACAGCTAGAAATTCATTTGTAGCTTGCTGAAAACCAATGAAAAAAGTGTCTTGAACAAAAATGGGTGTGTCCAATTCGTAGGTAGTCATAGCGCCAATACTAGAAGGACGTAAAACACTGTAAGAATCTTGAAACAGTATTTCTTCCGACCTGCCTTCTGCTTCAATATTCGTCCAAACAAACAGCTCAATTGGCTCACCAGCTTGCTGGGTGAATGGGAAATTGATATCGATATGAGTAAGCAAAGCCCTTTCTTCGGCATAAAACTGATAAGCTAGTTTACCTCCATTTTGATTAATTCCAGCAGCGAAATCTGCATCGTTATCATCATAGGCAAAGAAGTCGTCAATTTTGGTCACTACCCTTACCGTATCATTTACCCTATAATCTAGGTTAGTATTGAAAGTCGTGTCATTTGTAGATGAAATATTTTCGATATAGAAGTTATCTCCAGATTTAATATAATAAGTAGTTTCTAGCCAAAGAGAATCAGCGTCAACATCAATATTAGCAACAGAAAGAGGAGGAGAAGTGAACGTTCTTCGAGCATAAGGCCCTGGTGGAGGGTTGGCTACACTTTCATTGTTTAATACCTCCAATTGGTTTCCTGTGCCAAGGTCTTTTACAGTTGTAGTGAATTGAATGGGTTGAAAGAAGTCGTTGAGATTGTAGAATTCCGTATTGGTCTCGGATAAGTATTTTGTTGGGTTAGCAAAGAACTGCTCGGTAGGCATTGCAGAATATGGGGCAATCAAAAACGATGGTTTTCTTGTGAGTGCTCGGTCTACATGAGCCACATCGCCTTCATATCTACTATCGTTCAGGTAAATATAATCTACCAACCAAGTATCGTATGCCCCTGCTAAACGAGTAAATGATTTGAAACGAAATTGGAAGCCATCATAGAAAAACTCGGCATCAACTTTTAAAACTACTTGGTTAAATTCTTCTGATTGATTGTCAATACCTCCAATCTGCCGCCATGCGCTTTGCCAGCTGCCATTGGGCTTTCTGAATTGAAGCACCAGTGAGTCTTGCCTATCAGGTAATTCTCCGTTTCCTGTGGCCTGCCAAAAGAAACTGATATAAACCGAATCGGCTTGATTTACGGGTAAAGTACTTAAGTCAATGGGCTGAGAGACCAGACTGTCTGTTGCGCCATTTAGCAAACTGGTCGCGTTGTATGGTCTTCCTGTGGCATCAACACCATCGAATATGGCAACATTTAAAGTAGGTGCAGATTTACCAATTGAACTGCTTATTCGAACATTCTCTCCTGACTTCCATAAGGCCGGGTTAGGAGAAATATTCGCTTGTGAAAAATCGTCCCAAAAAGGAAGAGTTAAACTGGCTTGGGCTTGGTTAAGTCCTGCCGCTGCTGAAACAAGGCTATTGCTGCTTTTTGGTTTAGCATTAATAGGTAGAGGTAGCTCGGTAATCTGAGCCATGGTTTGAATGGCAAAAAAAATGAACGATATGAGCAGTAGTTTCTTCACTAACTATTATTGCATTTTAACGTCTCCCTCTGGTGAATCTTCTGGCTCTTCACCATTAGTTTCCTTGCTGTTCACCCATATTTCGACCAAACTTCCTGACCTGATCATGCTTCCGGCCGGAGGCAATTGTTTATAAATAGTGTTTTCAGCCACGCTGTCTACCTGAATAAAGTTGATTACATCGAGTTTAAGTTTTGATGCATTAATCTGAAACTTTACGTCTTCTAAAGTTTTTCCAATAAAGTTGGGAGCAAGAAAACGCTGCACGCCTTCGCCATCGCCAATTACTAAATCAATAGAAGAGCCTTTGAAAATAGAGGTTCCTGCTTCTATAGGTTCTCCATCAAGTGTTTGTGCCAATACTGCGTTATTTGCAAGGTTCGGTTCGTAGGTTAATGAACCTAGTTTTAAACCGTTGGTATTTAAAATGTCTTCAGCGTTTTGAACATCGGTATTAATAAGGTTTGGCATTTTTACTTTTGGCGGAACCTTAGCGTTCAGTGCAATATATATTTTGCGGTTCATTTTTACTTTTGAACCAGGCTTTGGGTTTTGGCTAAGTATAGAAAGCGGTGCGGCCGATTCTGAATAACCTGAGTCTTCAACAATTTCATACCTCAAGTCTCTTTTGATTACAAACTCGTCTAAATCTTCATAGGTCAAGCCAATCAGTTCAGGCACAGTAATAGTTTCGTTGTGATTGGTAGAAGAAGGAAGATAGATATAGAAAAAGAACAGCACGAAAACGATTCCGATACCGGCCATAATCAATACATTCTTCAAAAATCTGCTAAACGTAAAAGATTTGTCACTCATAAGGTTTGATATTGGGTGAAGTAGGTTAAAAATGCAATGGTTCCTAGGTTACTTCGTCCGCAAAGATAATCAATTAAGAAAACGGTCAAATGTTTAATAATAGCATGAATACAACAAGTTATTTTTTATTGGGCTTTACCATTTGCCAAAAATTAAAAAAGGCATAATGCTTTTACACTATGCCCATTTATTAGGTGTTGGTTGAGAAAACTATACCGTTGCTGCATTTATAGCAACTACGCCCCTTATTTCTGGGATATCTCTTTTTATTGCTTCTTCAATTCCAGCTTTCATCGTCATGTGCGACATTGGGCAACTTTCGCAAGCCCCAAGTAATTCAAGCTTTACAATCATGTCGTCTGTGATCTCAAGCACTTTCACATCACCTCCATCAGCCAAAAGAAATGGCCTGATCTTCTCTAAAGCTGCTTCAACTCTTTGTTTCATAGGTATAAATGTACGTTAAACTTTTAATTCTACCCGTTTTGTTTCAGCTAATTGCGCATTTCTTATGGCAACCTGTTGGGCAACTTGTTGTGAAAGTGATTTAAAGGCATTGGCAGTAACGGAATCTTGCATTACTGCTGGGTAGCCAATATCTCCAGCTTCGCGAATGCTTTGTACCAAAGGAATTTGACCTAGGTAAGGTACTTTATGTTTTTCTGCTAAGTTCTTTCCTCCATCTTTTCCGAAAATATAATACTTATTGTCAGGTAATTCTTCTGGAGTGAAATAAGCCATGTTCTCAACAATGCCTAATATAGGTACATTGATTTGTGGTTGCATAAACATGGTTAATCCTTTCTGAGCATCGGCTAAGGCTACTTTTTGCGGTGTAGTTACCAATACCACTCCTGTAACCGGTACGGTTTGCACCAAAGTCAAGTGAATGTCACCTGTGCCAGGAGGAAGATCGATTAATAAATAATCAAGCTCGCCCCAATCTGTATCGCCAATAAACTGTTTTAGAGCGCTACTGGCCATTGGGCCTCTCCAAACTACAGCGTTTTCGGCAGGGGTTAAGAAACCGATTGAGATTAATTTCACTCCATATTGCTCAATTGGAATGATCAAATTTCTTTCACCTTCTTTTCTAATGCTAGGCTGCTCATGTTCGCAATTAAACATAGTTGGGATAGACGGACCGTAGATGTCGGCATCGATCAAGCCCACTTTGGCACCACTTCTGGCTAAAGCAACGGCAAGGTTGGCAGTAACGGTAGATTTACCTACTCCGCCTTTTCCCGAAGCAATGGCAATAATATTCTTTACCTGAGGTAGAAGAGGAGCATTGTCTCTTGTGCTGGTTACATGTGAACTCATATTTACGCTCACTTCGATATCAGCGCCCACATGCTCTTCAATGGCTTTTAAGCAATCGTTTTTGATTACTTCTTTCAAGGGGCAAGCAGGTGTGGTTAACATTACGGTGAAAGAGAGTTTATTTCCTTCAATTTCAATGTCTTGAATCATGTTTAGCGTAACCAGATCCTTTTTAATATCTGGGTCATCAACATGTCGAAGTGCTTTGATTACATTTTCTTTAGTAAGTGCTGCCATAGTTCTTTAATTCCGCTGCAAATTAACGGCTTTTTGTCTAGTCTGAATAACAGCTTTAAATGAAATTCGTTCCGTGCTTTTTCAAGCCTTAGCAATGCCCTATATTTGAGGCCAGAAGGGATGGCAATCAGCGACAGTACAATACAGGAAATCAAGAACCGCATCGATATAGTCGAAGTGATCAGTGATTTTGTGTCGCTGAAAAAAGTGGGATCGAATTATAGGGCACTCAGCCCTTTCACGAACGAAAAAAGTCCTTCCTTTTACGTTTCTCCTTCCAAAGATATTTTCAAATGTTTTAGCTCCGGAAAAGGGGGCGATGCCATTGCTTTTGTAATGGAAGTAGAAGGCATTAATTACATTGAAGCGCTGAAGTACCTTGCTAATAAATATGGTATTGAGGTTCAAGAAGAGGAACAGACTGATGAGCAAATAACTGCTCAGAATGAACGAGATAGTCTTTTTATTGCCCTAAAATTTGCCGGAGAGTTTTTTCAAGATGTCCTGTGGAATCATAGCGAAGGGAAAAGTATTGGGCTCAGTTATTTTAAAGAACGAGGTTTTTCTGAAGCCACAATAAAGAAATTCGATTTAGGTTATAGCCTCGATGCTTGGGATGGGCTGATGAAGCCTGCACTGGAAAAAGGCTATTCTGAAGAAATTTTAGAAAAGGCGGGCTTGATCCTTAAATCTGAGAATAAAACCTATGATAGGTTTAGAGGTAGGGTAATGTTCCCAATCCATAATGTGGGTGGAAAAGTAATTGCCTTTGGTGCCCGAACACTTCGTAAAGATAAAAAGCAGCCTAAGTACATCAATTCGCCCGAAACTGGGGTGTATCATAAGAGTGACATCGTTTATGGTATCCACCAAGCCAGACAAGCCATTCGGAACGAAGACCTTTGTTATTTGGTAGAAGGTTACACCGATGTGATTTCTATGCATCAATCAGGTGTTCGAAACGTGGTTTCTTCTTCGGGAACGTCCTTAACCAAGGAGCAAATACGCTTGATCGGTCGCTATACAAAGAACATCACAGTACTTTACGATGGAGATGCAGCAGGAATAAAAGCGTCATTCAGGGGTATTGATTTAATTCTTGAACATGACCTAGATGTACACGCAGTAGTTTTTCCTGAGGGGGAAGATCCCGATAGTTTTTCGCGTAGTATGAGTTCAGAGGCCTTTCAGCAATTTCTGAAAGACAATGCCCAAGATTTCATTCGTTTTAAAATAGGGATTCTCGCAAACAACATTTCCGAACTTTCTGGGGAAGAAAAATCTGAAATCATTAGACAGATGATAGAAAGCCTTTCTATGATTAAGGACGAAGTTAAAAGGTCCGAATATATTAGGTCTACTTCCGAAATACTTAAAGCTAATGAGTCATCTATATTAATTGAGGTTAATCATAAAATTCTTACACGTCTACAAGGTGAAAAGAGAAAAAGAGAAAATGAAAAACACATAGAGGAACAAATTGAGGAGCTAGTAGCCATTGAACCTTCAGATGGCTCAAGTTTCTTTCTAACGTTAGTTGATTTAGAAAAGGAGTGTTTAAGACTTCTTTTGAATTATGGGAATGAGACCGTGGCGGATGGTGTTCTAGCAGAAGTTTTCTTTCGCGAATTGGAGGGCTTTGAATTTGAGTCGAAGATTTGTTCCATAGTGTTTAACCAGTCGAATATTAAATTTCAAAATAGTAGAAAGATTGAATTAGATGATTTTTTGAGTTCAAATGATTCAAATATAAAAATGTTTGCTGTTGACGCACTGGAAATAAAATATTTCATTAGTGATGGTTGGTTTGACCTACACAGAATTTCTACTTCGCATGAATCTGAAGATTTGTATAAACAATCTATTAGAGCTGTTTTGAGATTGAAAAAGCGAAAATTGGAGATTATGATCAGGGATAATGAAGATGAATTGCGTAATAATTGGAATGAAGAATCTATTAAAGTTTATATGGAGTTAAAACGTAGACATACCATAATTTCCAAAGAACTTGGAACTGTTGTTAATCTTTGATTCTTAGTGTATAAAGTTTAAAAATGGTTGGTAATAAATTAAAAGAACAGCTTCAAGGAATCAGATTCGAGGTTATTGATTTGAATCAGGCAGCTTATTTCTTTATAAGAAAAATGAATCGATTTGAATATATCCTTCAGAAAACTAGTAGGGAGTTTGTCCTTGAAGAGCTTTATGCCCTTCGTTACCTGGAAAATGGATTGATTCTTCATCTTACAAAACTTGATGATGACAATTCAATATTTTCATTTAGAGCTGTGCTAAAAGAATTGAACAGGAGCAGCGATAATCCAGCCTTCTTAAAGTTAATGACAAAAATGTTAAAGGACTTTAGACAAAAGATTAATAAGATTAAAATAAAACACCGAAATGCTAGGATCGCTCACATCACAACTCTAGAATATCCAAATCTGGATGAGTTCTTAGATTTTAACAACTATCTCAAACCTTTGATTGAATTTGCAAATACAATTGCAGATGCTTTTTTGGGAGAACAAATACAAAATAAATTCAAGTTGGGCACAATGGAAGGAACTTTAGACTTTCGGGAATCATTTAAAAGTCTTAGAATGGACTTAAGTTCAAACAAAGATTTCTCTTAAAGATATTGGTTGAAAATAGCAATGGGCATAAAATATTGTCCTAAGTCTTTAATTGTAAAAACACTTTTCGATCAGGTGACCACCGAATTGGGAATTGTGGTGTCAAAATAAAAGAATTTATATACGCATAGAATAAAGAGCATGATAGAAGCAAATACAATGGAAACTGCAAAGTATAAAATTCAATTAAATACGATTGAAGAGGCAATAGGAGCCATAAAAAATGGTGAAGTTATTATTGTAGTGGACGATGAAGACCGTGAGAATGAAGGAGATTTTATTTGCGCAGCAGAGAAAATAACACCTGAAGTTATCAATTTTATGGCTACACATGGTCGTGGGTTAATCTGTGCAGCAGTGATTGAAGACCGTTGTGATGAGCTTGGCCTTGAAATGATGGTGGGTTCTAATACCGCAGCCTACGAAACTCCATTTACGGTTTCTATTGATTTAATCGGTCACGGATGTACTACTGGAATTTCTGCCAGCGACCGTTCCAAAACGATTCAAGCTTTGGTGAATCCAAATACAAAACCCGAAGAGTTAGGTAAACCAGGCCATATCTTTCCTTTACGAGCAAAGAGAGGTGGTGTATTGAGAAGAACAGGTCATACTGAAGCTGCTATTGACTTGGCACGTTTAGCGGGCTTCCAAGCTTGTGGTGTTTTGGTAGAAATACTGAATGAAGATGGTACAATGGCCCGTCTTCCTAACCTAAAAAAAGTAGCCGAAAAGTTTAATTTGAAACTGGTTTCTATAGAAGATTTAATTTCTTACCGTTTAGAAAAGGAAAGTCTTATTGAACGTGTTGATTCTGTGGATTTACCAACAGATTACGGTGATTTCCATCTTCAAGCCTTCAAACAAACCAATACTGAAGAAGTGCATTTGGCCGTTGTAAAAGGCGAATGGAAAGAAGATGAACCTGTTTTGGTTCGTGTGCATTCTTCTAGCACTTTAGGCGATGTATTCGGTTTTAATCGAGATACTGGTAATCCAATAAAGCATGCGCTCCGTATGTTAGAAGATGAAGGCAAAGGAGTTGTACTTTATATGAACCAAGGTGCTAGAGGCGCTCGTTTATTGGATGAGCTTAAAGCCATCAAGGCTGCAGGTCAAAAAGAAGGTAAGTTCGGAGTAAAGATGGATCAGAAAGATTTTGGAATTGGAGCTCAAATTTTGCGTGACCTCGGTGTTTCTAAAATCCGCTTGATTACGAATCATCCTACAAAGCGTGTTGGTCTTATAGGTTATGGTCTCGAAATTGTTGAACATGTTACCTTAAAGAAAAAATAAACATTAAGGTTTACAACGAGTTCAACACAAAACAAAAATGCTGTGCGATATGAAATTGTACATTTATTTTCTCGTGTTATTTAGTTTTGTGGCATTTGGGGTTAATGCACAAACTTTTCCGTCTGAATTATGGCATGATGGACAAATCAAGCTGACTGACGGAAGTATAAAAAATGGGAATATTAAATATGACTTGGATAGGCAGGCCATTCAATTACAAATTGGAGATCGTACTGAAGCTTATGATGCGAGTCAAATAATTTCATTCTCTTTTTTGCAAGAATCTACCAAAACGCGAAGAACTTTTTATTCCCTTCCTTATGCCATTCAAAATAACTATAAACGCCCTGTGTT
The DNA here is from genome assembly GCF_001267955.1 of Roseivirga seohaensis subsp. aquiponti. Taxonomy (NCBI): domain Bacteria; kingdom Pseudomonadati; phylum Bacteroidota; class Cytophagia; order Cytophagales; family Roseivirgaceae; genus Roseivirga; species Roseivirga seohaensis. The sequence goes on along the minus strand of NZ_JSVA01000014.1, from coordinate 59,417 downwards.
TTTCGAGGTGATTGTTGCTGGTAAAATGACACTTTTGGCTAGAGAATATGTAGTAATTAGGAATTCACCTACTACTTCAAGCTTAAATAATAGATACAGGTATTCTGACTACCCAAACTTTAGAGAAAGTAGAAGTTATTTGGCTCATAAAATGTTTTTTGCAAAAGAAGATGGGGTAATTAGAGAATCCTCGGGAAAAACAAATGATGTGCTTAATCAATTTGGTAATGCTCGTGCAGAACTTAAGAAGTACGTTAAAAAAGAGAGATTAAAGCTTGATCGCTTACAGGATGTTGCGAAATTGGTGAATCATTTTAACCAAGAAGTAAACTAAATGCCCAAACCCCTTATTCTTGTTTCAAACGATGACGGTATCACCTCAAAAGGTATTCGCGTGCTCATCGAAGCCATGTGTCAAATTGGTGAAGTAATTGTTGTTGCCCCCGATAGTCCGCAGTCAGGAATGGGGCATGCCATTACAATTGGTAATACTTTACGACTTATAGAAACCGATATCTTTAATGATTTAGGTGTAATTGCCTATAAATGTTCGGGTACACCTGCCGACTGTGTTAAATTAGCCAAACATTACGTATTGAAAGATAGAGTGCCAGATCTGGTAGTAAGTGGTGTGAATCACGGAAGCAATTTAGCCATTAGTGTACTTTATTCAGGTACCATGTCTGCAGCCATTGAAGGCGCCATAGAGGGCTTTCCATCCATTGGTTATTCCTTAGCCGATTTTTCTTTAAAGGCTGATTTTTCTCACGCCATTGATCATATTGTTCATATTGCCAAAGAGGTTTTAGAAAAGGGACTTGCTAAGAATGTAGCCCTAAATGTTAATATTCCACCCAAGCAAAACCAGAAAATTAGAGGGATTAAAGTCTGTCGACAGGCCAAAGCACATTGGCAGGAAGAATTTGATCAGCGAAAAGACCCTTATGGAAGACCTTACTTTTGGTTAGCAGGTAATTTTGTGAATAATGATAAAGGTGAAGATACTGACGTATGGGCGGTAGACCATAATTATGTTTCTGTAGTGCCTTGTCAGTACGATATGACAGCCTATCACAGCATTGCCCAAATTAATGATGATTGGGATTTCATGACCAATGTTTAAAGCCATTCATTAATTGAAATTAATTTAAGTGAGGCTGTTGTTTTGCTGTAGCTTTTAATGATTTGGAAGAGAAAATAAGCGCTTGAATAACAAGGCCAATGATAATTAGAATGGCCATTTCCAATTGAGAAATAGAGATATTTCCTAAAATAATTTTCTCCGATTCTTCACGAATATTTTGAGCCTCACTAGTTTGAATAGCGGAAAGGGCTGATAGGCTATCGAAGGCCCGAGAAGCAACTTCGTTGTTATCACTTACAAAACGACTTAACTGGTCTTCAGTACTTTGATCTTGAGTCAGTCCACTTTCAATGCTATTTATGCGCTGAACAATTTCTTTTAATTTTTCAAATTCAATTTCTTCTTCTGGAGTAAGGTAAGTGGTTGAGTATTTTTGAATCAATAACTCTCTTTCACTTTTAGAATTTAAAAACGCTGTTTTTAAGTGATCGAACCCTTTTTGATTCTCAGAAGCCAGAATCAAAGCTTGACGTTGGTGAAGGTTTTCATAAAGCTTGAAAATATAACTTTCTACTAACATTCGGTCTTCATACATCGATGCAAAAGATGCATCGAGTTGCTTAAAATGACTTCTTTCGACTAAGTTGTTTGCTAAAGTTACAATGAGCACTGCCGCAAGGAGTACTGCCGCAGTTATTTTGTTTTTTATGCTGTACGTCCATTTCATAATTCCGAGCTTTTAATAGAAAACGTCTTATGATACAAAATATGTTTTAAAACTATTGTCAAAATAGGTGTCATCGGTTCAAGTCACTAATTCTCTAAAAACATAACTTCAAATTAATTTCTTCATTTGACCGTCAATATACTTCGCTATTGGTTATGTCAATACCCTTCAATATCTTGTAATATCTCAAAATTTTGAACCTATGAAAACTTTATTTCTTTCTATCGCTGCTGTTTTGTTTAGTTTGTTTCCATCAACTGGAAATTCTATTTCGCCAGAGGCTTTAACTGGGGCTTGGGAAACTACTTTCAAAAATGATGATGGAAGGGAAGTACATGCAGTCGCCATAATGAGTGGTGGCTATGTGAGCTCTGCTGCTTATTATACCGATGATAATTCATTTTTATACACCATGGGTGGTTCATGGAAGGTTGAGGGAAATAAAATAATTCAGACTTATGAGTTCAATACCCAAGATTCTGAGATGGTAGGCAAATCAGAGTCTAATGAATATAAGATTGAAGGAAACAAACTGACTTTTAAAGGAGATAGTAGAGTTTGGACAAGGATTGATAATGGTACAGGTGGTGATTTAGCTAATGCATTTCTTATTACTGGTAGACAACAGAATGGAGAAATTGTAGAGCGTCCGATTAGGGCTAGAAAAACCATGAAAATATTGTCTGGAACTAGATTTCAATGGATAGCCTACAATGTAGATACTGGAGAGTTTTCTGGAACGGGCGGAGGAACTTACACCACCATCAATGGAAAGTATACTGAAAATATTGAGTTCTTCTCAAGAGATGTAAACCGAGTAGGGGCTTCTTTAGAGTTTGATTATAAAGTAGTTGATAAGGCTTGGCACCATAGTGGTTTGAGCAGTACTGGAAGTCCTATTTACGAAGTTTGGACACCGAGAGAAATTATTGAGAAGAACTAAACTGTTTGAGGGTGTTCCGTACAGGGATTTTAAACTGTAATCTTAATGCTTATGGTCTTTTTTCGGAACAGGGTCATAGCCATGGCCGCCCCAAGGGTGACATTTGCTAAATCGCTTAAGGCCTAACCAAAGCCCTTTAAAAGCTCCCCATTCTTTAATGGCATCCACTGTATATGCCGAACATGTGGGACTAAACCTACAATTAGCACCTAACATTGGTGAAATGGCATATTGGTACACCCGAATTGGAAAAATGAAAATGGCAGCTAAAATCCGTTTCATGTTGCAAGATAGTGGATTGATAGGTTCCACTTAGGGTGCTTTAAGGCCTATTTTCGTTTGTGTGCTTCTTCAAAAATTTCTTTCCTAAGTATTCTCACCTCACCAACCATTAGCAATCGCATGTCTTCAACGATATAGTCGGCCAATGCCTCGTCAGAAATGGAGTCGCCTTCAATATCTAACCGAAAGTCTTCTCCTTTTAAACTTCCTCCATTTGAGAAGTAAATCTCAAAGTCAAACTTCACTCTCTTTTCCATGAGTCAATTTTAGAACAATTTTTATTTGATTTCAAATTCCTTTACCATGGAAGTAACTGGAATAGCGGTTACTTTTCCATCATTTAAAAGAAACATTACCTTGGCCGTGTTACCAATTAAAATACCCGTTTTAATTTCATCGTCTGCAAATCGAATCTCAATAGGTGATTGTTCCTTAATTTGATTGCTCACATAGCTGCCATATAAATCTGCTGAAAGGAATAGATAAGTTATAAAGAGAAAGCCAAAAGCAAAATAGCGATATCTGTTAAACCAAGGTTTTTTATCCCAACCAAAATTAGATCTCGAATAGGAGACCGGGAATTTCCTTTTCCAAACGATATCCATTTGTAGTAGAAAGGATGAAATTCCAATAGAGGCCAAGGAGAAGAGCAATATCTTGAAATCGGCAAAGGGTGCGATTAGAAAATCAAACACATCTGAATAATCAAATATATTGATACCAAACTCAGAATAGAGTTGATAATTGAAAAGCATTCCGATGCCTACGGTAAGAAGATAACAAATGGTAATTACGGTTTGAATTTCCTTTATTATGGCTTCGTAGGCATCTTTAATTAAGCCCTCTTTCATTTATTTACGTTTTCTGAAAATTGCGTAAAACTCACTAATTAACCTATTCTAATCTAATAAATAGAGAAAGGGTGTTTGCTTAATTGAAAGTTGAGTAAGCCTTACTTCTGAATTACATATACCAAGTAAGCAATATAGCTCACTAGTAGTATTGCCGCTTCCCATCGGTCGAGCTTTTTCTTTTTACCAGTAAACATGGCTATGAAAACGAATATGGTTCCTCCAGCTAGAATGTATAAATCTAGGTCGAAAACGGTATCGTAGACTATTGGTCGAATTACAGCCGAGGTGGCCAAAATGAAAAATAGGTTAAAGATATTTGAGCCAATAATGTTACCTACGGCAATATCGCTGTTCTTTTTAAATGCCGCCACTACTGAAGTAGCCAATTCAGGCAATGATGTACCTGCTGCTACAATGGTCAACCCGATCAATTTTTCACTCATTCCAATTGTGGTAGCCATATCTACCGCGGTAGTTACCAATAGTCGGCCTCCGATTACCAACCCCGCCAGCCCAAATATGATATAACTGTAGGTCTTGAGGTTTGAATAAGTAGCTGCTTTATTTTCAATTGTAACTGGGTCGGATTTCAGTTGTTTGTTTACATAGTAGAGAAAGAAACCAAATAGTATTAATAGTATTAAGCCATCTATGCGGGTAAGTATATTTTGGTCGGTGCCAAAAATATGATGGGTAAGTATGTAAGCGAGTGCAATACCTAAAAATGATATTGGAATTTCCTTCCAAATAGTGCTTGATTGCACTACCATAGGGGCGATCAGACCTGTAATACCTAAAATAATAAATAGGTTGAAGTTGTTACTGCCAACGACATTGCCAAAAACAATATCTTGATGGTTTTGAAATGAGGCAAAAATACTGACCACCAATTCAGGAGCAGAGGTGCCAAAGGCCACAATGGTAAGCCCAATGGCTAGGTCAGAAACTTTGAATTTCTTGGCTAGGGCAGAGGCGCCATCTACTAAACCGTGAGCTCCGGTAATCAATAATGCCAGGCCTGAAATAAGCAACAAAACTTGAATAATCATCAATTAAAGTCAGTAATGAACTCTGCAAACGTAATTTGCTCAAAACAGTTTCTGATTATCTTAATGTGCGAAAATTAAAGTTTTAGGATGGATATTAAGTAAATTGGGTTTTGATTAAAAACTGTTTTTGTATTCACCGTTTTTGTACTTCAAAGTTTCCGTAGTTGTAACCGTTTTAACACTTTTTTCTGTACCGTCTTCCATTACTGTTGTGGTAATTGTGTCCGTTATTGATAAATCGTAAAATTTTGATAGCGAGTTAATAATTGGACTAATAGTTTTCTTATGCTCTATATATTCTCCACTACTCATTCCATCAGTTTCTCCATTGAGTTGAGAAATTGAGTAATCCTTAAGTACCCTCTCTAATGTAGCTCCGTTTCGAACGAATAAAGAAAGTTCTGTTGACTCATATGGATTGACTCTGCTGCTGCCATAATAATCAATTACTATGCCTACGGTTTCATGATTTTGTGAGATGATATAAGGCTGGTAGATGACTTCGATCTTATTTAACCTAATAGCGTCACTATACCATGATTCCTTTTCGAAGAAACGAGATTTTATCTCGGAATTTGTGCGGTTGACTATCAAAACATGTGCGTTAATAGAAATATATTCTTCTTTGTTTAAGACTTCAGGAATCAGAATAATGGATTCAGAGTCTGAAATGGGCTTTTCAATGATGAAATCCGTTAGGCATGCTTCTTTTTCTATTTTCAAGATAGTTAAAACCTTATCAACTAGGTTTTGGGGACTTTCTTGAGCATGGGAAGTTAAATTAAAACTGAGTAGCAATATGAGAGTCCATTTTTTCATATGAGGTTATGGGACTGTTTAGTAACACTCTGAGTCTTTGATTCAGATATAATTCTTAAAAGTGATAATCTAAGATAATGGTTTTCCAAATGTCCTTTTTAGAATGTTCTAGATTCACTTTTAAGTTGCCAAAAACTCTCGAAACAACCAATTGAATTGTTTGCTAAGCACAATTTTCAATTCATTTACTGAAGTTACTCATTCACTGAATGAAGTGAAACTGCTTTGACTTAAATAAATGTGGTCGTCAGAAAGAAACAGGGAATATCCCATCTGTCAATTGAAATAGAAGATGGGGATTAAAAATCAATAAGTTTGTAAGGGCTACGCTACCAAGCCACAGAGCCGTAATTATCCTTCTTCTCAGGTTGAGAAGAAATGCTTTTGGTTTTATCTTGGCTAGAAGAACGAGAAGGGGATGAAGTATTGAGCTCTGGAATTTCTATTTCCTTACCTACGTTCACTTTTCCATTCAGTTCGGCACCTTTTTCTATTGAGATTTCTTTGGCGTAGATTTTACCAAAAATTTTGGCACTTTTAGTAACATGTAAAAAACCCTTACACATTACATCTCCATTCACAAAGCCTTCAACAGTAATATCAATACCTCTAAGGTTTCCACCAATTTCACCATTAATACCAATGATGATTTTTTCATCAGAGAGTAAATCTCCGGTAATATTACCATCTACGCGTATACTCTGACTAGACTTTAAGTTTCCTGTAATAATAGAACCTTGCTTAATTTGAGTGATATGCGTAGATGGAGTAATAGCAGCCATTTATAATGCTTTATTAATATTCAGAAGGAATTGAAGTTTCAGATATGGTATTGTTGTCGTCAAAAATTGAAACGACTGTTGTTGCATTTCCAATATCTAAACCTACCGCAGTGCTTTTTACACCACCGTTGAGCTGTGCGGAGTTGATGCAATAACCACGGCTCGCCAAAGATTGTGGTTCATGGGCGATTTCAAGGTCAAGTACATCACGGAATTCTTCCTTAAAACAATCTACAAGCGCGGTGTATATAGCGCCACCCCCAGCTAAATACATGATCTGACTTGTCATAAAGTCATTATCATTGAATGCTTTGCGCATGGCTGGTGATATTACATCCTCATAATATTGCTTCAGCACTCTATCGCGCATGCTTCTGATGTCAATTCTTTTTCTGTTCAGGAAAATCACTCCTTTTTGGAAAGCAGCATCAATTTGATGTTCCGTTTTCAATTCTAAGTAGTGTTCCTTGGCTAATTCTTTCTCAAGCAAGTTTACAGCGTAACGAAGGCCGTAAGTTGAAAGTGAAGTTCTTTGTACAATTCCGCCCTCAGTGCTCAAAAGTCCTTCGAGTGTTCCGTAACCCAAACTCATTACAAAGAAGTTGCCTTGTGCTTTTGTAATGCCTTTTCTCAAAGCAATCGTACAGCCAATAACTTCAGGTATTACCTGTGCACCCGCTACTTCAACTTGAACATTCTTTTTGATGCCACCCCCGTAGGTTGCCGCATCATATTCAACAGTATGTTGCCCATCAATAAGTTGCGTGGCCTTTTCTTTATTCAATTGAAAAGTTGAAAAAGGAAATCCTGTGGTGATTGTAATTGGATTGCCTAACTTTTGGTTGGCAATAAGTAGTGCCGCTTTCAATAGAATTTGGTAATCCAGTTCGTCTGGAGCACTGTTGATATTTTTATGTGGGGAAACTCCTTCAGTTAAGGCTAGGTTGCCTATCACATAACCTTCACCATTATGAAAAATTTTCAGTCCGTTGATCAGGTCAGGTGATACGTTTTTGAGGTCAGTATTATTTCCTTCAAAGACACTTGGGAAAGTATAGGTTTTGAACATAGTTAATGATTTGGTATGCAAATATTTTTGAGCGGTTTGAACGAAAGACAATAATACGATTTAATCGCTTTTTTTTGGCTGTATCATTGAAAAATCGCTGGAATTTCTGAAAAACTTTTTGATTTAAAAACTGAAAATCTGCTATTGGTTAATTACTATCGCAATTTTTGTGTTGTTTTCATTTACAGCCATTCGGGTGATTCCCGAAAGCCCCATAGAACTCAAGTCTGTAACCTCGTTCCAGTCTTTGTCATATTTCGGGTTGAAGGTCAGTATTTTAGAGCCCACACTGGTTACGTAAGTGCCTTCATTTGTGATGGTCCAATCACTTGAATTATCAGGTTTTTTTACGGTTACATCAAACCTTGCGGTTTTTGAGTTTAGTCGGTAAATGTTTTTATCACCATTCTCTTCCGTTCTTTCAAAGGCAAAGTCGGCTGAACCTGGTATAAGTTTTATAGTTCTGCCTATGTTGTCAGTAATCTTTTTTTCACCAGGTTGTCGGGCATCGGCCATTAATAAAGTTATGGGTGTACCTAAAATAAACATGGCTACATTAGAACCGCTCCATGCATGATAGCCAACAGGAGCGATGTCTTCAAATACAAGTTGCGGAGCTTTTTTTGTGTTTAAATGAAACAACCAAAGCCTTTGTGTACCATCTTCTTCCACCCTTACCGCTGCAAACGACTCGAAGCCCGGAACCATTGCGGCAGAGTATTCGCTTTCTTTAGAGTTGGTCAGGTTGGTTTTCTTTCCTTCAAGTAAGTCTAACATAATAATGTCTGTTTGACCATTCTCGTAGGCAGTGTAGAGCATATAATCTTCCCCATAAAAATAAGGTTGATTATCATAGCCTTTTCGGTTGGTTACATTCTTACCTTTTTCGATCGACACACTGCCTTTTTTTTCTTTTAGGTCGAAAACGAAGATTTCTGTGTCGGCAGGTGGTGTTTGTGCAAAGCTTGTGAAGATTAAAAAACTAAAAGCCATGCAAAACAGAAGTTGTTTTTTCATAAAGAGAGTACAAAGTGTTTATCGAAAATATTAAAGTTTAACGACAACGAAAAATTTAATTGAAGCTTTAAAGGTGGTTTTACATTAAAGGAATATACTATACGGTAATAGGTTTGTCTGTATGAACATGTATGCTCATTTGGAATGATGTCGCGTTCATTAATTTAGAATCAATCTAGTTTGTTAAAACAATTGAAAGTCAGTGTTTTGTTGACTCCTAAATTTACCTTTCATAAAAACTTCTTTGGTGAAAGGCCTTGGTTACAGTTGAATTCCTTAAATTTTAAGCTGAAATCAACCGTACCTTATGCAAGTTATAGAATCCTCAAAAGTTTATGATGTTGTCATTGTCGGCTCAGGAGCCGGTGGGGGAATGGCAACTAAGATATTGTCAGAGGCTGGTTTTGATGTAGCAGTACTCGAAGCCGGTCCATTTTTTGACCCCGCACAAGATGAATATAGAACCCAATTGCGTTGGCCTTGGGAGTCTCCTAGGCGTGGTGCCAGCTCAGACCGAAGGTCTTTTGGTGATTATGATGCCGCCTATGGAGGCTGGAATTTGGCCGGAGAACCTTATACCGAAGCCCCAGGGACTCGCTTTGCTTGGTTCCGCTCCAGAATGTTGGGGGGAAGAACCAACCATTGGGGTAGAATTTCACTTCGTTTTGGGCCATTAGATTTTAAGCGAAAAAGCGTTGATGGCCTTGGCGATAACTGGCCGATTGGCTATGATGATGTAAAACCTTATTACGATAAGGTGGATAAACTTATTGGTGTTTTCGGTAGTAAAGAAAATATTCACAATGAACCAGATGGCTTCTTCTTGCCTCCGCCAAAACCAAGGCTTCACGAGCTATACTATATTAATGGAGCAAGAAAAGCAGGAATTCCTGTAATTCCTTCAAGACTTTCAATTCTTACTAAACGAATTAATAATCAGCGAGGAAGCTGCTTCTATTGTGGTCAGTGTAATCGTGCTTGCTCAGCCTATGCCGATTTTTCTTCTGGAACTTGTTTGATTTTTCCAGCCCAAAAGAATGGAGGAAAAATTGAATTGTTTACCAATTCTATGGTGCGCGAAGTAACCACAGATAAAGAAGGAAAAGCCACAGGGGTAAACTATGTTAATAAACTAGATAGAAAAGAATATCACCTAAAGGCCAAAGTAGTAGTAATGGCGGCTTCGGCTTGTTCTTCGGCTCGAATTTTATTGAATTCAAAAAGCAGTGTTCACCAAGATGGCTTAGGCAACAGCAGTGGTTTGGTAGGTAGATATCTGCACGATTCTACAGGAGCTAGTCGTTCTGTATTCCTTCCAAAACTGATGGATCGTAAGATTTATAATGAAGATGGAGTAGGTGGAATGCATGTTTACACGCCTTGGTGGTTAAATGATAAGAAATTAGATTTTCCTAGAGGCTACCATATTGAGGTTTGGGGCGGAATGGGAATGCCAAGTTATGGCTTTGGTTTCAACCCAAATAATTTGAATAAGATAATGGGAGGCGAAGTAGGTGGCTATGGCGAATCCCTCAGGGCTGATGTTAAGAAGTACTATGGTGCAGTATTGGGCGTGTCAGGTCGAGGAGAAAGTATTCCGCAACGCAATAATTATTGCGAGATTGATAATAATGTAGTTGATGAGTGGGGGATACCTGTGCTCAAGTTCAATTATCAATGGACAGAGCATGAAGTGAACCAAGCCAAACATATGCAAGATACTTTCGAGCAAATTTTGGATGCTACAGGTGGTATTCTGTTAGGAGATAAACCTGGAAAAGACCGAAATTATGGATTAACCGCTCCTGGCGAAATTATTCACGAAGTAGGAACTACCAGAATGGGTAACGACAAAAAAGAGTCGGTGACCAATAAATACAATCAGCTTCATGATTGTCCGAATGTATTTGTTATGGATGCAGGCCCGTTTGTGTCGCAAGCCGATAAAAACCCAACTTGGACCATATTGGCCTTGGCTTGGAGAGCATCAGATTATTTAGTTGAACAAGTAAAACAAAGAAATATTTAAGTCATGGATAGACGCGAATCATTAAAATCTTTATTGGTCGGTTCTGTAGCAGGTGGCCTGCTCGTGACTGGTTGTGCGCCAGAAAGCACAGTTGAAACACCTGAAAAGCCGCAACTTCCAGGTTATGGAAGAAATGAAGCAGAAAAAGAGCACGATGCCAAAGTACTTTCAGAAACATTCTTCACCGAACATGAACTGGAAACCATTGCGGTATTGTGCGATATCATTCTTCCTGCAAATGCAGAATTTGGGTCGGCAAGTGATGCAGGTGTTCCTGAGTTTATTGAATTTATTGCCAAAGATATGCCGAATAACCAACTGCCTATTCGTGGTGGTTTGGCTTGGCTGGATTCTCATTCTAATAAATTATATGGAATGGAATTCAAAAAGCTGAATGATGAACAACACAAAACCATTTGCGATAGCATTGCTTACCCAGGCAAAACCGCTCCTGAATTAAAGCATGGTGAAAGGTTCTTTACCAACATGAGAAACCTTACTATGACGGGTTACTTTACTTCCGAAATGGGAGTGAAGGACTTGGGCTATAAAGGCAATATGCCAGGAGTTTGGGATGGTATTCCGGAAGATGTACTGAAACAACAAGGCTTGGCTTATGAAGAAGAATGGCTGGCAAAATGTGTTGATCAGTCAAAACGAATGGATATTGCTACCTGGGACGATGATGGGAATTTACTGACATGATGAAAAAAACGATATTTTTCATTTTAGGTATGGCCTTTTTAACCCTAGGGTGTACCGAACAAGTGGCCAAGCAAGTAGATGCCAATGAGTTTGAGGCATTAATGGCTGATGACGCTACTGTGCAGGTGATTGATGTTAGAACACCAGATGAATACGCTCAAGGTTTTATTAAAAATTCGACTTTGATCAACTTCAATGGCCCTAGTTTTAAAACACAGCTAGAAGGTTTAAACAAGAACAAAGCCGTGGCGGTGTATTGCCATTCAGGGGCTAGAAGTAATCAAGCCTTTGAAATGATGAAGGAAATGGGTTTCAAGAAAATCTACGAGCTTCAAGGCGGCATTGTCGCTTGGCAAGCTGGGGGTAAACAAATCCAGAGATAAATCAATCAGAAAGCCCGAAAGGGCTTTTTTCTTTTGCAGTCCGCTTTAGGTTTTCAATCACATATTTAAACTTTCAATAGTTTTCACAAACAAGTCAGGGCTTCAAATGGTATGTTTGTATAAAGCTTAATTTCAACTATGTTATTTGTACTTTCTCCTGCCAAAACCCTCGATTTCGAAACTCCATGTAATGCCGAAAAATCTTATCCTCGTTTTCAGAAAGAAACGTTGGAATTGATTGGTGTATTGAAAAAGAAAACGCCTGAAGAGATTCAAGAATTGATGGACATCAGTGAGAATTTAGCAGAACTGAATGTAGACCGCTATAATAAATTCAGGAAATCTAAAGACCCAAAAGTAGCGAAGCAAGCAGTGTATGCCTTTAAAGGTGATGTGTATGTAGGCTTAGAGGCCGAAGAACTTTCGAATGAAGATATTCTGTATGCTCAAGATCATTTACGTATTCTTTCTGGCCTTTATGGTTTACTTAGACCACTCGATTTGATTCAACCATATCGTTTAGAAATGGGTACTCGTTTGGCTTTTGATGATTATACCACATTGTATAATTATTGGGCAGACACCATTGCCAATCAGGTCAATCGTGATTTAAAAAAGCAAGGTGATAAAGTACTCATCAATTTGGCTTCTCAAGAATATTTCAAAGCCATCGACAGGCCCGCACTTAAAGCCAAGGTGATTAACGTTGAGTTTAAGGATTTTAAAAATGGTCAGTACAAAATCATTTCCTTCTTTGCCAAAAAGGCTAGGGGTTTAATGGCGCAGTACATTATTAAAAATAGAATCAACGAAGTAGAGCTATTAAAAGGCTTTGATTACGAAGGTTATTATTTTGATGAAGCTGGTTCTGATGAAAGTAACTTGCTGTTTAAAAGAGATTAGTTTTAAAAATTGTGAAAGACCCAAAAACCATAGCCTCACGAGATTTTTTGCCTGAACTTCAGTTTCAGACTTCGCGCAGTTCTGGGCCAGGTGGTCAAAATGTAAATAAGCTTGAAACCCGAGTAACCTTGCGCTTCAATATTGAAAGCTCCAATGTTTTTTCTGAAGAAGAAAAGGAGACTTTACTTAAGAAGTGGGCAAAGCAATTGACCAATGAAGGTGATTTACTGATCAGTTCGGAAGCACATAGAACCCAGTTGCGGAACAAAGATGAAGTAATTGCTAAGTTTAGAAAGGCGGTGGAGCAGGCCTTTACCAAAGCTAAGCCACGTAAGAAAACCAAGCCTTCTAAAGGCGCTATTGAAAAACGACTAACAAGCAAAAAGAGTCATTCCGAAAAAAAGGAAATGCGTAAGCCCCCTAAGTATTAAAAAGAGGCTGTCTGAAAAGTCAAGACAGCCTCTTTTTTATTCGGATACCTATCTGAGAAAGCTTTCAAATACGCGATTCTCAGAGGGTTTATTTTACTTTTTAGACACCCTCTTCAATTTTTGTAGATTCAGAAGCAAATTATTCGCCACCTTTTCTATTTGGGTTTCTTGGGCTTGGCCACTCCATTGGCTGACCGTTTCTTGGGTTAACAGGCAACACAATTTTATCTCTTGGGAAGAATTTATCATCCTCAGAAGCCATGTATGTCATGATAGCCGTAAGAATAGCATTGTTTCTTACATCTTCGAATACGATTTTATCATAAGTATCCTTGTTGGTGTGCCAAGTGTAAGCGCCATAATCCCAGCTAGTAGAACTTAAGCTAAAACCAGGAGCACCGGCAGCTACGAAAGATGCGTAGTCAGAACCACCTCCTCCAGGAGTACCAGGGAAGTTAGTGTCAATTTCTCTTCTAATAGCGCTAGGTACTGGAGCTAACCATCTGTTGATGAATTCATAAGCGTGAAGGAAACCTTGTCCGCTAATGTTTACTACTCTACCTGTACCGTTGTCTTGGTTGAAAAGAGCCTGTAAGCCTTTTATTACTTCTGGATGATCTTGAACAAAAGCAGAAGAACCATTTAATCCTTGCTCTTCACTACCCCAATGTCCTACAAGAATAGTTCTTTTTGGGTTTGGATAAACCTTTTTTAAGATTCTCATAGCTTCCATCATAACTAAAGTACCAGTACCGTTATCAGTAGCACCAGTTCCACCATCCCAAGAATCGAAGTGTGCAGAAAGCACAACATATTCATTAGGTAGCTCAGAACCTTTAATTTCAGCTATAGTATTAAAGGTTGGCATCATGCCAAGGTCTTTCGCAGTAGTTTTTACAGTAATTTTTGGAGCGTCACCATACTCAGCCATTCTGAAAAGTGTTCCGTAATCCTCTAATCCTATATCGATGGTAGGGATTTTTTTAGTAGAGGCACCAAAAATTTTGTTAGCACCAAAACCTCTTGACCAGTTAGAAATCAAAATACCAGCCGCACCAGCTTCTTCTAAAGCAGCAGGTAAGCTACGTGAGGTTAAACCTGTATTTCTAACTCTTTGAGACCATGCTCTAGATAGTTCGGCTCTGTCTTTTCTCATGTTTTCAACAGAAAGTTCAGTACCGTTTTTCTCCCAGTTATAATCCGGACGACCAGTTGGCTGTGCCATGTCGATCATTACAAATTTTCCTTTAATGCCTTTTAACCAAGTTTTGAACTCAGCTTCGTTAGCTACATCAGGAATAACTACAACCTCACCTGTTACATCTTTACCATTAGTAGATGGGCTCCATGCCAACTGCATAGCCTCTAATGTTTTTACACGAGGAGAAATCATATCTACGTGAGTAATTCCACGTTCCCATCCTTTCCACTCGCCCCATTTCTCGTTTCGGGCATCAATTCCCCAGCTTTTGTATTTGGCCACAGCCCAATCGTTGGCAGAATTCATTTGTGGTGTACCCACTAAACGCGGTCCGTTTTTATCTAATAACTCGTAGGCAAGCTTTTCTAATTGAGAGTTGTTGTTAGCTTCTGCTACAATTTTGTCTACAACGGCTTTAGTGTCCTGAGCATAAGTATTGATACTCAGACAGAACGCCAAAATCATAAATAATTTAAGTGTTTTTTTCATCTTGATAAATTTGGATTGTGGTCGAAGATATCAATCTATGTTAAACTCAGACATACCGATGATGTAAAAGGTGTGCTCACACTCATTCCTGAGAACCAGCTTTTCTAGCAATATTATTACGTTTTTAGAATTTTTTAAGAGATCAACTAGATCAGTTAAACCGCTTAAAACGAAAACTATCTGCTTCTAATTGTATTACAAAACCGAAATTTCATCCACCAAAAATATTTAGTCAATTCTGAAATTTTCATTCCAACGGAAATCAAAATATGTGAGTCAAAGGGGCATAAACAACATTAAACAAATGAAAATGATCAACAAAAAGACCAGCGTATTGAAAATGATTTCATTCGCTTTATTGCTTACAGTATTGTTCAGTGTTAACGCTTGCAAAGACGATGACGACCCAGCGCCAAGTGTAGCTAGCCCCACAGTTAATGCAGCCACTGAAATTGCAGCCACTACTTTTAAGGTGAGCTGGACGGAGGTTACGGGAGCCGATAAGTATTTACTGGATGTTTCTAAAGAAGCGCACTTTGGCACGAAAGTGACCAGTTTCGACAAAAAGGAAATCACCACAACAAGTGCTACAGTTACTGGTTTGACTGCTAAAACCAAATACTATTACCGAGTGTATGCTAAAAAAGGAACAGTCACTTCAACCCCATCAACGGTTAAAAGTGCTACAACAATTGAGTAGGCAATTACATAAGGTTAACTATAAAAATGAAGAGACTGCCATTTACAGCAGTCTCTTCATTTTTATAAGTCTATTATTAGCTAGAGTTACATCGGAACCGTTACGGTAGAGTATTATTAGTTAACCTAACCGTTTTAATAGCATTTCTGCTACTAACTCGGAAGAAGCTGGATTTTGGCCTGTAATCAAAAGCCCGTCTTCAACAGCATATGGTGCCCAATCATTACTTTTTGAATAGATGGCTCCATTTGCCGTTAGCATATCTTCTACTAAAAATGGAACTACATTGGTTAACGCTACCGCATCTTCTTCGGTATTAGAAAAACCAGTTGTTTTTCTTCCCTTAACCAAGGGCTGGCCTTCAGTATTTTTGGTGTGTTTAAAAATTGCAGGTGCATGGCAAACAGCACTTACAGGTTTGTTGCTGCTATAGAATGACTCTATCAAGGCAATGGACTCTTTATCTTCCGCCAAATCCCAAAGTGGACCATGTCCTCCAGGGTAAAATACTGCATCATAATCGGCTGAGCTTACTTTGCTTAATTCCACAGTATTGGCAATTAATAACTGAGTCTCCTCGTCCTTATTGTAGCGATCTGTGGCAGGCGTTTGAAAATCGGCCAATTCGCTTTTAGGATCGATAGGAGGTTGACCACCTTTTGGCGAGGCCAATGTAATGTCAACACCTTTGTCTTTTAAAAAGTAATAAGGGGCTGCAAATTCTTCAATCCAGAAACCGGTTTTTTCACCTGTGTTCCCTAATTCTGAATGACTGGTAAGTACAAAAAGTACTTTTTTCTGATTTGTATTTTCGTTTATCATCGTTTGTTTTTTAATTCTGAAATGGCATAAACCGATTTGATTTATGCGTTAATGCTTGACATCTAGTAAGCCATTTTTACGATGTTTTCTGCATCGGTTGGTGACAACGACTTATGTTCGCCTAGGCCCGTCATGCCTCGTTCTTCAAACCTGCGTGCAATCTCTTCTGCTGTACCTTCATAGTTATCTATGTAATCAGAAAGCTTAGTGTCAATGCCAATTGATTGATAGAATTCAGTGGTTTTACGTATTCCTGCTAAAGCTTTTGCTTCCAGATTACCTTCTGTGATATTCCATACACGTTCTGCATATTGCGCCAACTTCTTCTTTTTAGCTTCGAAATTGTACGTGTAGTGACTTTCTGCAATTATAGCCAAGGTACGTGCGTGATCGATTCCGTAAAGTGCGGTCAATTCATGTCCCATCATGTGAATAGCCCAGTCGGTTGGAACTCCCTTTTGAATCAATCCATTTAGTGCCATAGTACAGCTCCACATAAAGTTAGAGGCTGCTTTGTAATCAGAGGGATCTTTGAGAATTGCAGGAGCTACTTCAATCAGTGTTTGCATAATACTTTCCGCAAATCGATCTTGCAATAGAGCGTTAATAGGGTAGGTCATGTATTGTTCTAATACATGCGTGAACGCATCTGCCAGTCCGTTTGCAATTTGTCTTTCGGGAATTGAAGCTACCACACATGGATCTAAAATAGAGAACACTGGGAATAAGCCAGAACCTCCCATGGTGAGTTTTTCTTTGGTTTCAGCACGGGTAATTACCGCCCCAGAATTCATTTCTGAACCTGTAGCTGGCAAGGTGAGTACTGTTCCAAAAGGCATTCCTTTTACCGTTGGAATTCTCTTTGAAAGAATCTCCCAAGGCTCGATTCCTTCATAAAGTGCAGCGGACGATAAGAATTTCACTCCATCAATAACAGAGCCACCACCTACGGCCAATAAGAATGTTATTTTTTTAGTTTTAATAACATTCAGCGCATCTAGTAGAATGGAATATTCTGGGTTGGCAGGAATACCGCCAAACTCTTCGAACTCAAAACCAGAGAGAGCCTGAATTACCTGCTGGTAGATTCCATTTTTCTTAATGCTTCCTCCGCCATAGAGCAAAAGTATTTTTGCGTCATTAGGAAGTTCTGTAGCTATTTTTTGTATTTGATCTTTTCCAAAAATGATTTTGGTTGGATTCTTAAATTCGAAATTATTCATGTCTTACGTTTTATCAATTAGGGTCCTCTACTGAGGATGATACGATGACAAAGGTAAAACGGAGGCTGCGCCAGAAAAATGATGTATGATAAGAAACGCTAATGCATTGCAATTTCTTTACGAATTCTGCTTAGACTTTCAGAAGTGACTCCAAGGTATGAGGCGATGTGATAATTCTTAACTAATGATTCAATATTAGGGTAGTCGTGAACAAAGTCTGTATAGCGTTCAGTGGCCGACTTGGCTAAATCGCCAATAATTCTTTTTTGAAACGAACTGATAAAAGATTCTGTTTTCAACCTGAAAAAACGTTCTACGCTGGGAATTTGGTTGAAGATTTCTTCCATGTCTGTTCTGGAGAAACGGTATAATGTAGCGTTCTGAATACATTCGATACTCAAAATAGCAGCTGATTCTTTATAGAAGGCCGTATAGTCGCTAATCCACCAATCTTTTATGGCAAATTGAATGGTGTGCTCTTTTGCTGAATGGTCCACGAAAAAGGAACGTAAACAGCCATTGGCCACATAGTATTGGTAATGCACAGTTTGCCCAGGTTCTAAAAGTAATTCGCCTTTTTTAGCCTCTACGGAATGTATTCGATCTTGAATTAGTCGTTTCTCTGACTCTGTTAGAGTAAGTCCTTTAAATATGTCTTCAATGTGCATTTTTAAACCTGAATCAATAATTGCCTTAAAATAGGCACAATGAAGTTCAATGGCCTTGTTTTTTCTTAATAGTGATACTTAACGAAAAACTATTTTAAAGTTTTGAATTTCTCTTGTACTACCTCTTGTACTGGTCGGTTTTCAATTTTGCTTTTGAGCCACGAAAGAATGTCCAAATAAAGGAAAGGACGCCTTTCATAAAGGTTGTTGTTAAGTATCTCCAGTCTATCATAAAGTAGCTGAAACTCTTGTTTCAGTTGGTTAGGCTTAATTTTTCCTGTTTTTCTTAAGAAGTTGAAAATCTCTTTTTGAACAGCCTGTTGGTCGTTCATTTTTCCAATAAACTGGAAAGTAGACTTAATTTGATACTCCAAATGAAAATCTTGCCCATCCTCGAAATGAGCAATTAGGTTAAGGATTCTAGCAAAACAATGAATATCTTCTCTTAAGCTAATGTCCTTAAAGTAGATAATCTTATTCAGGTAGAAAATTGCTTTTCGGTTATTTCCTGAACCAAAATAAAGCGTGGCTATTTTATAATAAAAGAGCAATACACGCTCTGGGTCGATCTTATCTTCATATTCATTGAGTTTTTTCAAAAGCTTTGGCACCATGTACGTTCCTTCCTCAAAGTTACCTTCCATAAAGGCTTTGTTGATTTTTGAAACCCACATAAACTTAAAAATCAACACCTCGGTATTTAGGTCTTTTACTATGTCTTTATTTTTCGAAAGTTCCTCTACTTCGTTCAACACTTCACAAAAAACAGAATAATACTGAAGCTGGAATAGGGCAGTGAGCAAATTGCTATAACTCTTGATAAACAACACGGGCTGTTTGGTGGCCATGTCTTGGTTTTGCTTGAACAAGTCAACCAAAGCCTTGGCATGTTTGTAGGAGTTAGGGAAGTTCTGAACAATGTTATTATACCAAATCTGGCACTGATGAAAATACATTTGCTCATAGAAACTGAGGTTTGACATATCCAGCTTAGGAAAATTGGCCTTAAAGTAGGTTGTTACTTCAATAAAGTCGTCCTCATTTTTAGCATAACCTTTTTGAAGGAAAAGGCTGTAAAGGTTGAGTGTCAAATTGGACAATTGGTGTGTAGAAACGAGTAAGTCGGAAGTTTCATTCACCTCATTAGTTAATTGCTCTGCACGGGTTTCAATACTTCTAGTAATGTACTGCGACTCTATCATTTTTTCGAACTCTAATATTTCCAAAACCAAAGCATGATGCTTTGTGTCTTTGGCTTGATTTTTCGCTTTGTCGAGTAGTTTTAAGGCTTGTTTGTAAAAGCCTTTGTTGTATAAAAGTTTAGCATGATCTAGACTTTCGCGCAACTGCATGTCTACATGATGCCCAATATGAAATTGCTTTAAACTGGCTAGTATCTGCTTAAAAAGGTTGGCCTTTTGGTTAGACAGTTGTTCTTTTTTAATGCTCTTTACTTTGTCTAAAATAAGCTTGTCATCGTAGTGTTTAATGCTATCCATTACATCGAAAAGCTTGACAAACTTTACACCTTCTGAGTTGCCACTGCGGTTAACGAACATTCTAAAATGTCGCTTCTCTGATTTTGTTAGCGATTTTATTAGCTCAAATAATGAATCCTGCTTGGGGTTAGCCATTGTATTTTATTCTTTTCAATTAATTGATATACAGTAATATAGAAATACAGAGTTCGCTATAAAAATAGTAGAATCTCTAGCATCAGTTTTGGCCTCGCAGTAGGCGCCCACTAATTTCAATTAAGAATAAAAATGTGTTTAAAGAATAAAGTACAGAGCCCAAATAAACGATGGATAGACAGAAAATACAAATCTTTGATACGACATTACGCGATGGCGAGCAGGTGCCTGGCTGTAAGTTGAATACTAAGGAGAAATTGGAAGTAGCAGAAAGGCTAGAGCTTCTTGGTGTTGACGTAATTGAAGCTGGCTTCCCTATTTCAAGCCCAGGAGATTTCGAGTCAGTTGAGGCGATTTCAAAATTGGTAAAAAACGCCACCGTTTGTGCATTAAGTCGTGCGGTTGAAAAGGATATAATTACAGCTGCAGAGGCTGTTAAGTATGCCAAACGACCAAGAATTCATACTGGAATTGGAACCTCCGAATCACACATCAAATACAAGCTCAATACCACCAGAGAGAAAATTGTTGAACGCGCAGTAGCAGCAGTGTCTTTGGCTAAAAAGTATGTAGAAGATGTGGAGTTTTATGCAGAAGATGCAGGAAGAACCGACAATGAATTTTTAGCTTATGTATGCGAGCAGGCCATAAAAGCTGGCGCAACAGTGGTGAACATTCCAGACACTACAGGCTATTGTTTGCCGAGTGAATATGGAGAGAAGATTGCCTACCTCAAGTTCAATGTAAGAGGTATCGAAAATGTAACCATTTCTACCCATTGTCATAATGATTTGGGCATGGCTACGGCCAACTCAATTGCAGGCGTAATTAATGGCGCAACGCAAATAGAATGTACCATTAACGGTATTGGCGAAAGGGCAGGAAATACTGCTTTAGAGGAAGTAGTGATGGTTTTACAACAACACCCTTACCTTAGAAAAACCACAGGAATTGATACCAAACAATTGACAGCCTTGTCGAAGTATGTGTCGGAAACTATGCGGGTTCCAGTACAGCCTAACAAGGCCATTGTAGGGGCAAATGCTTTTGCTCATTCTTCTGGAATTCACCAAGATGGTGTGATTAAGCGAAGAGATACCTATGAAATTATCGACCCTAAAGATGTTGGGGTAGATCACTCTTCCATCGTGCTTACTGCTCGTAGCGGAAGGGCTGCATTGGCTTACCGAATGAAAAATATTGGTTATGAACTTACCCGCGATGAACTGGATGTGGTTTACGCTAATTTCCTTCAGGTAGCCGACAGTAAAAAAGAGGTTTTTGATGAGGACTTACATCAATTGTCAGATCTGAAATATCAAATGGCAGTTTAATATGGGAAAGACACTTTTTGATAAAGTTTGGGACGCCCATGTGGTGAAACAAATTGATGGCGGAACGGATGTATTATACATCGATCGCCACTTGATCCATGAGGTAACCAGCCCTCAGGCATTTTCGGAACTGGAAACAAGGAATTTGCCACTTTTCCGTAAGGAGAAAATGGTGGCTACGCCCGACCATAACATTCCTACAAAAGACCAGCATTTGCCTATTAAAGATGCGCTATCTAAACATCAGGTAGATCGCTTGTTAGAAAACTGCGCCAAGTTTGACGTAGAATTGTATGGCTTAGGGCATCCATTTCAAGGCATTGTGCATGTAATTGGGCCTGAGTTGGGCATTACTTTACCAGGCAGAACCATGGTCTGTGGCGATTCACATACTTCTACCCACGGAGCTTTTGGAGCCATTGCTTTTGGTATTGGTACTAGCCAAGTAGCCCAAGTAATGGCTTCGCAGTGCCTGTTGCAATCTAAGCCTAAAACCATGCGCATTACTGTGGATGGCGAATTGAATAAAGGCGTTTTGGCCAAGGACATCATTCTTCACATTATTGCTGAATTGACGGCCGCTGGAGGTACAGGTTACTTTATTGAGTATGCTGGCTCTGCTATTCGTTCGCTTTCTATGGAAGCCCGAATGACCATTTGCAATATGAGTATTGAAATGGGAGCGAGGGGCGGAATGATTGCGCCTGACCAAACTACTTTCAATTACATTGAAGGAAGAGAGTTTGCACCGAAAGGCGAAGCATTTGAACAAGCTGTTGCCTATTGGAAAACCCTTTATTCTGACGCTGATGCAATTTTTGACAAAGAATACCATTTTGACGCAGCCGACATTGAGCCTATGATTACCTATGGTACGAATCCGGGTATGGGCATTAAAATCAAGGGCAATATTCCAGAGAAACTGGCAGCTTCTAACCAGGATAGCTATCGTAAATCTCTTGATTACATGGGCTTTTTTCCGGGCGAATCGTTACTGGGTAAAGAAATTAACCATGTTTTTATAGGCAGTTGCACCAATTCCAGAATCGAAGATTTGAGGATTGTGGCTGACTATGTGAAAGGTAAGAAAAAAGCAGCACACGTTCAGGCCATGATTGTTCCTGGCTCTAAACAAGTAGAAAAACAAGCCATTGCCGAAGGTTTGGATATTGTGTTGAAAGAAGCAGGTTTTGAGCTTCGCGAACCGGGTTGTTCTGCCTGTTTGGGAATGAACGATGACAAGGTGCCTGCTGGAGCTTACTGTGTTTCTACTTCCAACCGAAACTTTGAAGGCCGACAAGGCCCTGGTTCTAGAACCTTATTGGCAAGTCCGTTGGTGGCTGCGGTTACGGCCGTGCAAGGTAAAATTGTTGACATCACTGAATTTTTGAATTGAGATGGAGAAAGTTGTAAAAGTACTTAGCAGGGCAGTTCCATTGCCTCATGAAGATATTGACACGGATCAAATCATACCCGCCCGTTTTCTAAAAGCCACATCCCGAGAAGGTTTTGGAGAGAACCTTTTCAGGGATTGGCGATATAATTCAGACAATAGTCCTAAAGCAAATTTTGTATTAAATGATACAGCTTATGAGGGAAGTATTCTTGTGGCGGGCAAAAATTTTGGTTGTGGTTCATCTCGTGAACATGCCGCTTGGGCGCTCTATGATTACGGTTTTAGAGTAGTCGTGTCTAGCTTCTTTGCCGATATTTTCAAAGGCAATGCCTTGAATAATGGCTTATTACCTGTTCAAGTTTCTGAAGGTTTTCTGGAGGAGTTAATGGAAACAATAATATTGATTCCAGATACTAAGGTAGAAGTAGACTTGGTAAATCAGTCCATTTCTTTCAATGGATTTGAAGAATCGTTTGAAGTGAATCCTTACAAGAAAGAATGTCTGATTAACGGCTATGACGACATTGATTATTTAGTAAGTATTAAAAATGAAATAGAAGCCTTTGAAAAACAGGCGATAACAATATAATGGGAGTGAAGAAGAAAATAGGAGTGTTGCCAGGAGATGGCATAGGCCCAGAAGTGGTAGCGGAAGGAATCAAAGTGCTCGATGCAATTGCTTCCCGATTCAACCACCAATTTGATTATGAATACGCCTTGGTAGGCGCAGCGGCCATTGACGAAACGGGAAATCCATTGCCCGATGAAACTTTGGCGGTTTGTAAACAATCAGATGCTTTTTTGTTTGGTGCCATTGGTCACCCAAAATATGACAATGATCCTTCGGCTAAAGTGAGGCCAGAGCAGGGTTTGCTTAAACTAAGAAAGGAACTTGGGCTTTTTGCCAATATTCGTCCTGTAACGGCTTATGATAGCCTTTTGCACATGTCGCCACTTAAAGTTGATCGAATTACAGGGGTTGACTTTGTGGTGTACCGAGAACTGACTGGCGGGATTTACTTTGGTGAAAAAGGCAGAACGGAAGATGCTGCTTACGATCATTGCACATATTCCTATGCCGAAATTGAGCGTATTGCGCATTTGGCGTTTAAAGCTGCCCAAAACAGAAAGAAAAAACTGACTTTGATCGACAAGGCCAACGTGTTGGAAACTTCCCGCTTATGGAGAGAGAAAGTGACTGCCATGGCCAAGGAATATCCTAATGTAACGCTCGATTGCATGTTTGTGGATAATGCGGCCATGCAAATGATCCAGAATCCAAAGCAGTTTGATGTGGTACTTACTGAAAATATGTTTGGCGACATTATTTCTGATGAAGCTTCGGTAATTGGTGGCTCCATGGGCTTATTGCCTTCTGCTTCGGTAGGAAATAAAACTGCGATGTTTGAGCCTATTCATGGTTCATACCCACAGGCGACAGGCCAAAATATTGCCAATCCAATTGCCACAATTTTATCCGTAGCCATGTTATTGGATCATTTAGATTTAATAGATGAAGCCATAGAAGTGAGACAAGCGGTAAATGCTTCGCTACGCAATGGAATGGTAACACAAGATTTATCAAAAGGCCAAGGCTTTGGCACCGACAGGGTGGGCGACTTTATTGTCAACCATATTTTGGACGGTGAAGCCTCTGGCTCTCAAAATAACATTCAGATTGGTCTCAGCACGATTATCTGAGTTTGTTAGTGGTTTGTTAATTAGCGAAAGCCCCAATGCGAGAGTTTTGGGGCTTTAGTTTTATTAGCTAATTTGTTTATGCTTAAAAAAAGCACCCTTGTGTAAAGCCTAATTCCCAAGTCTTCTTATTTTTGCCTTTGTTAAAACCCTGAGCAGTTTTAGATATCAATTTTTAGGCTTCGGGTAGAATTAAGCATTTGAAATTATGGGAAGAGCATTTGAATTTCGTAAGGGTAGAAAAATGAAAAGATGGGGCATGATGTCCCGAGTATTTCCAAAACTAGCCAAAGCCATTACTATGGCCGCTAAAGAAGGCGGTGGCGATCCTCATATGAATTCTGCTTTGCGAACGGCTATCCAAAATGCTAAGGCGCAAAATATGCCTAAAGACAACATCGACTCGGCCATTAAAAGAGCTACAAGCAAAGATGTTGAGGCCTATATCGAAATGAACTACGAAGGCAAAGGCCCACATGGTGTGTTGGTTTTTGTTGAATGTGCAACCGACAACCAAAACCGTACGGTGGCCAATGTGAAGTCATATTTTAATAAAGCGGGTGGGGCAGTAGTGCCTAATGGTTCTTTAGAATTCATGTTCAATAGAAAGTCGGTTTTTGAATTTTTGAAGACTGATGACATGGATTTGGAAGAGTTGGAATTCGAATTTATTGATGCGGGTCTTGAAGAAATTGAGGAATACCCAACTGAAGAAGACGAAGATCAAATGATGGTGGCTATATATGGCGACTATACCAACTTTGGTCAGTTACAAAAGGCTTTGGAAGAAAAAGGGATAGAAATTAAAAGCGCCAGCTTAAAGCGTTTCCCAACTACTCCGGTAGAATTTACTGAAGAGCAAATGGAAGAAATCGATAAGCTGATTGATAAGATTGACGAAGATGATGATGTACAAGCGGTGTATACCAATGTAGGGTAATGCATTTGAATAATGTGATTTCTGAACTTTCAAAAGAACTACTTTCAGAAGTAGCAGATCAAGTTAATTTCCCTGCTATAATTGAAGTAATCTCCATGACTGCCTTGAATATTGGTGTAGAGGAGTTTCTTAAAAAGAACCTGAGTAAAAGAGAAAAAACGAAGTTGTCACACACTGTTATTTTAGCTTGGGATAAATACAGAAAAAACATTGAATTAGGCTTAGCTCCTTCCTGTAAATTTGATTCATTGACAAAGTTCGGAAGAACTGAAATGGAGGAGTTTCAAGAGGGAGTTATGCGTAAATCATTAGAGGAGCATAGAGAGAATAAGTTATTGGTCTATGCTAATTTGTTAGGTAATGTTGCATTTAAGGATTGTGAGCCAGGTATTGCCAACACTCTTCTTTCAATAGCTGAAAAATTGACTTACGAACAAATAAAGCTCCTTGCATTTATTGGGCGAATCAGTTCAATTGCTGACTTTAACCCAATATCTTTTGAATCAAATAGTAGAAACAAGCCTGATTCTCTAACTCCGAAAACTAAATGGATAATGATGGATTATACCGTTTTAAGGGATCTCAACTTAGTGGGGTTAGGTGGTGATAAAAACGAAGGTGGGAGTGTTTCGATGTCAAGCCTCTCTTCATATTTAGATGTGAACTTGGAAAATTTGTATCTGTCCTTTATTGGTCAACGTTTTTTTGATGTTTCGGATTTGATTGAAATTGAGATTGAAGAGTTAAAAGAAATTCAGTTCTTTTTATCAAAGGAATCTATTCAATAAATAACTTCTTCTATAGGAATAGCCTAGAACCATCATGCTGAGTTGCCGATCTTAGGGGGAAAAGGAAAGCATCTGTCAGTTAATAAACTAAAAACTCCAACTACTGAAAAGTGGTTGGAGTTTTTAGTTTGTATAACCTTGGCAATAGCAACGTTTTTTACGAGATCATAATGTGGGCTTTGGGTAAGTCAGTTTCACTGTAACTGTTGATGTAATACTCTACAGTTGTACCTGAGGGGTGTGTGTATTTAATACTTTGACCAGCAGTTATGTTTTTGCTGATTTTCTCTACACCATTTTGAAATATAGCAAAGTGGGCAGTTCCTGTTGCAGACTCGGAGAGCCTCATGTTGATACTTTTAATCCCCTCAAATTTACCTGTAAAGAGTGATTCCTGGGGTGAAGTGCTTTTAGCCAATCGTGCATAAAGTTCAAGTATTCTCATAAAAATTTACTTGGTTAGTTTACTACTTGTTAGGCTTTTCAGATGTACTTCTGTTTTTACCATTGTCATAGTCAGACGCTAAACTTGAGTTGTCTAGTTTCAAAGTCAATTCAAATTTGGATAACTGTAATAGTAAAGCGTTACCCTAAAAGGGTGGTTCTCGTCAATACCTATAAAGAGGTATAGTGTTGAAGAATGTTTGTATCAAAAAGACACTAACTACTGAAGCCCACTGTCGCAGGTTTTCCAAACCTGTGACTCATTATGGGCTTGAGGACTCTGTCCGTATCATTTAAGCCTTTATCTTCATATCTACTTAGCGATATTTAGCTCCCTGTGCGGTTAAATAATCTGTGAGATGGCTTCACGTTGGCACTTTCCTTTCAATGGACATGGATTGGTTCGCCATGACGATGTAGTAGATGTTGGGAGTACAAATGTTTGTTTTTTGAGTAGCTCCATCGGTCACCGCCATTGCGAGGTACGAAGCAATATCTTCTGAAATAGTGGCGAGCAAATGTTTAATAAACTCATCCTATTAACAGGACTTTGCGCCCCTCCGCGCTCTTTGCGGTTAGAGCTCCATTTTCGTGGTTATTTTCACTTTGGCACGCTTTTGGAAAAGTACCTATTACAACCAAATAAAACTCAAAATGAAAAAAGCATTACTCGGTCTAAGCCTACTCTTTCTAATATCCAGTTGTGATATTGTTTATGTAGAAGAAGCTCCTATAGATTCAAGAAACCTCTTTACTGGTCGGTATGAGGTAGAAGAATATAGCGAGACTTATGATGAATTAACACTATACGATATGCGTGTAGTAAAAAATAGTGACCCGTATAGTAACGTGATCTACTTAAGAAATTTCTATGGCGCAGATATTGAAATATATGCCAATGTTTATGGTGACGAATTAAGAATTCCCCGTCAAACAGTAAACGGCTATTTGATTAAAGGCGTTGGCCATATAGAATATAGCGACATCGTGCTTACCTATTCTGTAGAAGATTTAAGAAGTAACAGCTACATCGATTTTTGTAATACTGTAGCCTATCGAAGATAAATTGTTGTTTTGAGATTGACCGGGGCCGGCTTTCCGTTTGGGAGCCGGCTCTTTTTTTTGCAGAATCTTAAGATCGAGTTCATTTTACCAGTAGCTAGTCATTTGTAATTCAAGGCTTTCAGTAAAATTAGTCGCATTAAACTCAAAAAAATGGGCTTTGTTAGATTCTCAGTAGCCAACTACCAAATAACCCGTCAATTACACCGCTAATCCAAAATGATCTAGCTACCTTTGCGGCTCATTTAACAAAGAATTATTGAATAATTTTAGCAAACTAGGACTTTCTCAATCCATTATTGAAGTTCTTGATCAACTGGGGTTCGATACTCCAACCCCTGTACAAGAAAAGGCCATTCCAATGTTGTTGCAAAACGACCCAACAGATTTTATTGGATTGGCTCAAACGGGTACAGGTAAGACAGCTGCATTTGGACTCCCATTGATTGACTTAATCGATCTGGATGATCCTACAACTCAAGCCATTGTAATGGCTCCAACACGTGAACTAGGGCAACAAACAGCGCAACAACTGGTAAGTTTTGCGAAAAATAATAGAGCCCTTAATATTGAAGTGGTTTATGGTGGTGCGGCCATCATGGGCCAAATTAAGGCGCTAAAGAGACCAACGCAGATTATTGTAGCAACTCCAGGTCGTTTGATTGATTTGATCAAAAGGAAAGCGGTGAATTTAGAAAATGTAAAATATGTCGTGCTCGATGAAGCAGATGAAATGCTCAATATGGGCTTTAAAGAAGACATAGATGAAATTCTATCTTATACGCAAGAAAATAGAGTGACATGGCTTTTCTCGGCTACTATGCCGAAGGAGATCAGAAGGATTGTTAGTAAGTACATGGACAACCCATTAGAGGTTGCGGTAAACACTGAGCAGAAAAGTAATGTAGACATTACGCATAAGTATGTAATCACTAAAGCGGCCAATAAGATACCTTCGCTTAAACGTTTCTTAGACATTCAGCCCGACATGCGCGGTATTATGTTTTGTCGAACCAAACGCGAAACACAAGAGATTGCAGACGAACTAGGCCAAATGGGCTACGGGGTAGAGGCACTTCACGGTGATCTTTCCCAAGCACAAAGAGATGCTGTAATGAAACGTTTCAAAACGCGTTCAATGCAATTATTGATAGCTACCGATGTTGCAGCAAGAGGTATTGATGTAAACGATTTAACACACGTTTTACACCATTCTATTCCCGATCAACTGGAAAGCTATACGCACAGAAGTGGTAGAACAGGTAGAGCGGGTAATAAAGGAACTTCATTGGTGTTTATTAACCCAAGAGAAAGCCGTAAAATCACTGAGCTTGAAAGACGTATCAAAGTAAAATTTGAACGTATTGAAGTACCTACTTTAGAAGAAATGAAGTCGAGCAGAATTAACAGCTGGGCAAATCTAATCATCAATACTAAAGTAGACGACCAAGCAGACAGTATTCTAAAAACCGTAAGTGAGCGCTTTAGCGATTTAAGTAAGGAAGATTTGCTTAAACGTTTAATTACTACTCAGTTGGATCACATTATGACTCCAGACGAGGATGTAAACTTGAACGAAACGCACGGTGGATCGCCTGCCAATCGCGATAAGAGCGGCTTTAATCGTTACTTCATTAATGTAGGCGAGATTGATGGTATGACCAATGCCGATATCATTCACTTCTTGTCAGATGTTTCTGGAGTAGATAGAAAATTCTTTGGCGATTTATCGCTACAGAAAAACTGTTCTTACTTTGATGTAGACAGTACTAAAGACAAAGGTTTTGGTGAAAGTTTTGAAGGTACTGAAATTCAAGGTAGAAGTATTCGTGTAAATAGAGACGAAGACGGAAGACCTCGCAAAAGACGTAGCGATTCTTTCAACAAAGGAGGTAGTTACGGTGGTGGTAGCAGTTATGGAGGCGGAGGCCGAAGTAAACGCCCAGATCGTGACAAGCGTCCTGATCGAGATAAAGGAAGACCAAAAAGAAGAAGAAGATTATAGGATCTTGAATTACATATCGAAAACCTGCCATTTTGTGGCGGGTTTTTTTATGCTTTGAAATTTGTTTTGCTACTTATAGCAGGAGATGAGCCTGAAAATCAGAGTATTCTCAAAGCCAATTCACCGTTTAAACAAGCTAAACTTAATTAATTGACTATTTCTTTGCCAATTAATTAAAAATACATGAAAGACCAACTAATTCCGTATCTTTGCCATTGTAAAAGTTAATAACCCACCTCGATTGTCTCTTTGTTCTCATCTAGATTAATTTAATTCGGTTTTTTTACTTCACATATATGACCTTTTCGGCTTAAGGCCGTTACAAGATAAAAAATAGGATTTGGCCCTATAAAAACATGGATTTGAGTGCCACTTTAGTTTACGCTAACTCAGAGCCGCTTTAATAACAATGATTAATTAATAATGCAAGGAACAGTAAAATTCTTCAATGAAACCAAAGGTTTTGGATTCATTACTCCATCAGACTCAAGCAGCGATATTTTCGTACACGTTTCAGGTCTAGTTGACGAAATTCGTGAAAACGATAAAGTTGAATATGAAGTAGAAAGAGGCAAAAAAGGATTGAACGCAGTTAACGTAACTGTAATCGATTAATCTCTTTTATACCTAATTAAGAAAGACAAATTATATACTTAGAACGGTTTTGGTGTTATGCCAAACCACTGAAAAACCCAAGGGTAATTCAATCTCTAGTATGTGATTTGTTTTTTTATGCCCTTTTGTGGCTAATCACAACATGGTTTGAAGTCACGCCCTATCTCAAAATCTAATGTGAGGAGGTTCCCAACCTCAACTGAAACCCACTGCTTCATCTGCTAAAGTTGGAGTATATTTTGCGTAAATTGCCATCGGTTAAAAAGTACTTTACCTAAAGGCTTTATTCCAAGTGGGCTTTGCTCATCTACAACTACAATACATATGAAATTCGAAGAATACCGCATTGCCGAAGGCATTAAAACCAGTATTGAAAAACTGGGCTATAAAAAACCAACCGATATTCAGTACAAATCTATTCCACCCATCTTAAAGGGGGAAGATGTATTGGCCATTGCCCAAACGGGTACGGGTAAAACTGCGGCTTTTGCCATTCCAATTCTACATATTCTTCAGGAAAGAAAACTGGGAAGTCGGCCCGATGGCGTAAAATGCTTGGTAATGGCGCCTACCCACGAGCTGGCATTACAAATTGAGCAGACTTTTAAAACTTTGGGCAAGCACACCCGAGTGGTGACTTATTGTATTCACGGTGGGGTAGACCAAGAGCCACAGATCAAGCAATTGGAAAAAGGAGTGGATGTGTTGATTGCCACACCAGGCCGCATGTTTGATTTGGTGAGCCAGGGCGCCCTGAGTTTAAAACGAGTAGAGATTTTGGTCTTAGATGAAGCCGATCATATGCTCGATTTGGGTTTTATCAAAGACATTCGTGATTTGATGAAGCACTTGCCGAAGAAGCGCCAAACGCTTTTCTTTTCGGCCACCATTAATGAAGAAATTAAGGACTTGGCATATTCGCTTGTTACTCGGGCTATTCGTATTCAAATTTCCCCCAAAGACCCTGTTGCCAAGAATATTGAGCATGCAATTGCCTTTATTGAAATGGATGATAAGCGTTTCTTCTTAGAGCGATTTATCAAGCAACATGAGGACCAAAAGATTCTCGTTTTTGTGCGCACTAAAGTAAGGGCAGAAAGGGTGAAGAAAGCCATGGAGCGTGTGCAGTTGGAAACGGATACCATTCACAGTGATAGAGAACAGAAGGAAAGAAAATCAGTCATGCAACGCTTTAGGTCTGGCGACTTAAAAGTACTGATAGCCACGGATGTAAGTGCTAGGGGAATTGACATTCCCAATGTGGAATATGTAATCAATTATGACATGCCAGAGTCGTCCGACAATTATGTTCACCGCGTGGGAAGAACAGGGCGAGGCTCCCAAAAAGGGCAGGCGCTTTCTTTTTGTGCCGAAGAAGAAAAACCAGTGTTGGCCGAAATCGAACAGAACTTGGGCAAGCCTATTCAGCGCATGGAAGTGACGAATGACGATTACCAATATACCTTGGATATATCGGATGCAAAAGCCAATAACTGGCAGCAGTTGATCAAGGAAGCCGACAAAGAAAAAGCAGAATTTGAAGCCAAGAGATCGAAACGAAGAAAAAAGAAACGCTAAAAATCATTAATTGAATTAGTACAAAAAATTGAAGAACGTTTAAGCTCATGCAGAACAATAATCAGATCAAATGTCCTAATTGTGGAACCAGTATCGATGTGCAAGATATTCTCGCTCATCAGTTAGAAGATGAGATCAAACAGAAATATCAGGCGCAGTTGGCGCAAGAAAAGCAGCGATATCAATCTGAAGTTGAAACACTGAACAAAGCGAAAGAGGAGTTTGAACAGAAGAAGAAGGAGGCCAATGAACTTTTCAAAGAGCGACTCGATAAGCAGCTACGCGAAGAACGTAAGGCCATGGAAGAGAAGTTGAAGCATCAACTTCAGGCTGAGCAATTGGATCAATTTGAAACACTTCAAAAAGAGCTTAACGAAAAATCAGAGCAGATTAAAGAGCTGAACCGCACCAAAGCAGAGATAGAAAAGCTAAAACGCGAGAAATCGGAACTGAAGGAAATTGCAGAAGCCGAAGCCCAGAAAAACCTCAATGCCACATTAATTGCCGAAAGGGAGAAAATTAGGAAAGTTGAGGAAGAAAAGAATGAAATGCGTTTTAAAGAAATGCAGAAGCAGCTGGAAGACCAAAAGAAGCTTACCGAAGAAATGAAGCGTAAGCAGGAGCAGGGCTCTATGCAGCTGCAAGGCGAAGTGCAAGAACTGGCGATTGAAGAATGGCTGATGGGGCAATTTCCTTTAGACAGCATTGAAGAGATCAAGAAAGGCGCCAGAGGTGGCGATTGTATTCAAGTAGTGAATACCCGCGCCCGCCAGAATTGCGGCACCATTTACTACGAAAGTAAACGCACCAAAGACTTTCAGCCCAGCTGGATTGAAAAATTCAAAGCGGATATCCGCGAAAGAGGTGCCAATATTGGTGTTTTAGTTACTGAGGTAATGCCTGCAGGAATGGACCGGATGGGCTTAAGAGACGGCATTTGGATTTGTAATTATGACGAATTTAAAGGGCTTTGTGCGGTGCTGCGTGAATCCATTGTACAACTCAGTATGGCGGTAAGTTCACAGGAAAACAAAGGCGATAAAATGCATATGCTTTATGATTTCCTTACCAGCAATACCTTCCGCATGCAGGTAGAAGCCATTGTTGAAGGCTTCACTTCTATGAAAAATGGTTTGGACAGTGAGAAAAGGGCCATGCAACGCATTTGGAAAGAACGCGAAAAACAAATTGATAAAGTGGTAACCAATACCATCGACATGTACGGCTCCATCAAAGGCATTGCTGGCAACGCCATTCAATCTGTGAAAGCTTTAGAGTTGCCTGGAGGGTTTGAAGAACAGGATCAATAAAAGGCGATTCTTTCTTAATATTACAACCATGTACAATGAAACCTATATAGAGAATGCTGGCTTGGTCATCCTGTCAAGCTTTATTCCATTGCTTTTTGAAAGACTGGGGCTGGTCATGGATTCAGCTTTTAATTCGGTAGAAGATCAAGAGAAAGCAGCTTTGTTGCTTCAGTATATTTTGTTAGATAACCCTCCAAAAGAAGAACACCATTTGGTTTTAAATAAACTGTTTGCTGGATTGCCACTAGACCATGAAATCAAAAACGACTTTTCAGTTACACCTGATGAACTCAATACGATTCATAGTTTAATTGAAGCCGTTATTGCTCATTGGTCGGCAATTGGGAAAAGCTCAATTGAGGGTTTTCGTGGTTCATGGTTGTGGAGAAAAGGGAAGCTCGAAGAAATGGAAGAAAATTGGGTATTGTCCGTTGAAAGAAATGTCTACGATATGTTAATAGATCGACTTCCACTTAGTATAACTCCAATTAAATTTTTCTGGATGCCGAAAGCCATTATGGTAAATTGGCAATAGATCTGTCTTGATTTTTTTCAACATAAAGTTATTTTTCATAGGTTTTATTGTCCAATAAGAGCTAACTTTCATCAATTTCACTACCAGGTGGCTGGCCGTTTTAGTATTATTGTTTGTGGTCAATCCATCTGCTTAATTTTTTACCATGACTGACCCTAGATCTAGAAAAACCCCTGGCGTTTATATAAACGAAGCAAATGCCTTTCCCAATTCAGTAGTACAAGTTCCAACGGCTGTTCCTGCCTTTATTGGCTATACGCCAAAGGCAGAATTCCAAGGCAAGAATTATTTAAACAAACCCGTTAAAGTGAATTCGTTTTTTGAGTTCGCACAATATTTTATGCTACCAAATGCTGCGCAGCAATACAGACCGCAATACTACATTACGGAGCAGAGCGCAGCACCAGCTAACGGAGATTACCTCACTTTAGGAAATAAGGTTTACACGTTAAACCCTGACCCAAACACCATTTACTATTTATACAACAGTGTAAGGCTCTTTTATCAGAATGGAGGGGGAACAGCCTACATTGTGTCGGTTGGCGGTTATGGAAGCCCTTCTGGAGCAGCAATGGTGCAGGGTGAAAATATATTCAACCCCAATGTTAAACTTTCGGAATTGAAGGCAGGCTTACAAACCCTTATTAAAGAAACAGAACCCACTATGTATGTGGTGCCCGAAGCCACTTTGCTCAGTAAGGACGACAATGCCAGTCTAATGCAGGCCATGCTAGGTCAGAGTGAAGAAATGCAAACCGCAGTTTCTATTTTAGATGTTTTGGGAGGTCACTCACCCGACCCTGTGCTTTATACCCAAGGTATTGATGATTTTAGAGAAGGCGTTGGCAACATAGGACTGAGTTATGGGGCGGCTTATTATCCGTTTCTGACAACCACCATTACCCAAGCAAGCGAGTTAGATTACACCAATTTTAATGGCGGAAATACGGATGCATTATTTGCACTATTACAAAAATTAGAAGGAGCCAATCCTGCATTAGAAGAGGCCATAGCGCTAATCAAAAATGCATCAACAGACGCAAATATTGGAGATATGAATCAGGCTTTGATGATTGCGAGTAAAGTATATAATCAACTGTTTAATAGCTTGTTGTCTGAAGTGAATGTACTTCCGCCCAGTGGTGCCATGGCGGGTATATACACTGTAGTTGATAACAATGAAGGCGTATGGGTCGCTCCAGCAAATGTGTCGATTAATGCTGTAATTAAGCCTACACTGGATATAAATAATAGAATGCAAGAAGACTTGAATGTTCCTTTAGATGGTAAGGCGGTCAATGCGCTTCGCTCATTTACGGGTATGGGTGTTTTGGTTTGGGGCGCAAGAACCCTTGATGGCAACAGTAATGATTGGCGCTATATTAATGTGCGTAGAACGATGATTATGATCGAACAGTCCATTAAAGCGGCAACTATGGCTTATGTATTCGAACCGAATGACGCCAATACTTGGGTGAGTGTTCAATCGATGATCAGTAGTTTTTTAAACAGTGTTTGGAAACAGGGTGGACTTGTGGGGGCAAAACCTGCAGACGCTTTTAGTGTATCGGTAGGTTTGGGTAGTACAATGACAGGCGAGGATATTTTGAACGGCATTATGAGGGTGTCTGTACAGGTTGCAGTTACACACCCTGCTGAGTTTATCCTGATCACTTTTGAACAGCAAATGCAAAAAGGGTAAAAAAGAAAAGCCAGTTTAAACATCGTCTAAACTGGCTTTATTACTCTACTCTACTTTTTAATTATGCTTTGGTTAACTGCACGTTGAGCAACAATTTTACATTGTCACCAACCACAACTCCACCAGCTTCGGTTACCATGCTCCAGGTTAAACCAAACTCTTTACGGTTGATACTGCCAGTAATCTCAAAACCAGCCTTGGTTTGTCCGTAGCCATCTTTCATAATACCACCATGCTCTACAGCCAATTCCACAGGTTTAGTAGTTTCTTTGATGGTTAAGTCACCTACTAATTTGTAATCGTCTCCTGAAACTTGCTTTAAAACACCTTTAAAAATCATGTTTGGATAATTTTCTGAATCGAAAAACTCAGGGCTTTTCAAGTGTGCATCACGATCTGCTACATTGGTGTCTACGCTAGATGTGTCAATGCTGAAGGTGGCATTTGCTCCATCAAAATTGTCTCCATTAGTTGATAATCCACCTTCAAAACTTTTGAAGGAGCCCGTTACAGTTGAGATTACTAAGTGTTTTACTTTGAATTGAACCTCGCTATGTGTAGGGTCAATTTTCCATGTGGTTTTTGTTAAAGTTTCCATATGCTAATTTGTTTTTATGTTCACGTTCAAGACATCAAACTATATGTACGTACATATAGTTCAAAATATTTCAAATATTTTTACTCGAAATCAATTGTCCTTTCTATTCATTACTGCGTGTCACTAAATTTTAAGAGTCAAATCAGTCTGCTTATTGTTGCAGAAAAAGATTCATTGGAAAAACTGATTGCTGAGGTAAAGGATTTATAATACTTTGCAGCTTATGGTATTTAGTATTATCCTTGGTCTGATTATTATTTTGATTTTAGCACTCAAGAAGTCCAACAAGAGTGATAAAGAGGTAACTCAACTTATGGCTACTCCATCTAAATGGAAAGCCGTTCTCACCGAGCATGTCCACTTTTACCGTAATCTAAATGCCCATCAGCAGCAGCAGTTCGAATCGGATATTCAACGGTTTTTAGCCGAAACACGGGTTACAGGAGTCCAAACCGAAGTGGATTTGGTAGATCGGCTTTTGGTGGCCAGTAGTGCCGTTATTCCCTTGTTTGGCTTTCCGGCTTGGAATTACAAATACTTAGATGAAGTGCTGCTCTACCCAAGCTCCTTCGACCGGAATTATAATATTGGAAGTAAAACCGAAATCATTACTGGAATGGTGGGCACAGGTGCTATGGAAGGTAAAATGATCCTATCCAAACCTGCTTTGCATGCGGGTTTCGATATTACCAACGACAAGAAGAATGTGGGCATTCATGAGTTTGCACATTTATTCGATAAAGAAAACGGTGAAGTAGACGGTATTCCTCCCGGCTTTGAAGACAAAGCCTACGCATTACCTTGGTTGGACTTTGTGAAAAAGAAAACAGACGAAATACTGGCCAGTCACTCCGATATTGATGGTTATGGCACCACCAACCGACAAGAGTTTTTTGCCGTAGCCAGTGAATACTTTTTTGAAAGACCCCATTTGCTCAAAGAGAAGCATCCTCAATTGTATGAAACCCTCAGCAAAGTGTTTCATCAAGATTTAACCGCTGTAATTGACAAGGATTCTTACTCCAGACCCAAAGCCATTGGCCGCAATTCACCCTGTCCCTGCGGCAGCGGAAAGAAGTACAAGCATTGCTGTGGAAAGGAGTGAGGATCGAAGGATAATTCCATTGTTCTAGTCTTGATCTCGCTAAGACTAAAAGACTAAGTTGATTAAATTTTATTAGTAGCTGTGGTTACTGAGATTGAAAAGAGATTATAACAATTCAGTTTTTACAGTGGTAAGGTCGCAGCGAGACGCAGCGACCGGAGGAGACGCGGCAACTAGGATAGTTTTTTACTAAAAAAGCGTTTTCCACAAATCAACAATAGCAGTGTTTGGTAACCAAGAAGTAATGTCTGTAAATGAGTTTTTAAAGCCAGTAGCGGCTACTTTTCCAGTGCCTACTTCGCCTAGAAAAGCCTTTTCGCTTAATGCTTTTAGGTTGCCGTTTTCATCAAGTCGAATAGGGATGATTTCGTCAAAGTATTTCAAGGTGAATGCTTCAGATTTAGCAAATTCATGTCCTTGGCCGGGTTCTTCAGCAAAAATCCATTTAGCGCCAAACCTGCGGTTGACAGAGTAAATACCTTTTACAATGTTATTACGATATGGGTTATCTATTTCACCTGTGAGGAAAACGCCTGGCACTGCCCGTGTGGCCTCAGAAGCCAAGGCCGTATAGTAAACGCCTCCTTTATTCACGATAAACGTAATTACCCTTTCTGGCTTCCAGCAAGCAAATTCATAGTTGAATTCACCACCAGCCGACATACCCCATAAAGCAAATGGAACAGTATTCAATTCAGGGTGTCCACTTTTTGTCGCCAATCGGTTCAGTACGTCTAACATGGCCTGACCCGTTCCGTTTTTCACATCAGCATATTGCTCAATAGCCATATTCGGGCTGCGTTTGTCTTTAATGTCTGCCGCCAAAATTGCCATGTTGTGTTTATTGGCCAAGGCTTGCCACTCTGGCTGGTATACCATGTCACGGCCATTGCCATTCGAGCCGGGAACCATCACGATTACACCTCTTACTCTTTGAATGTCCTTTCCAATCCATAAGCGAAAAGCTGCTTTTTGGAAGTTGTTTCCATTCATTACACTGTCTTCAAGAATGGTTTGCCCATTGGCGAATGAGAAATTAAGAAGCAATAAGCTGAAAATGATAAAGTTTTGAGTGATCTTCCTTTTGGTCATATTGTTTTGTTTACCCCTAATTTAGTGAGCTACACGGATTTTAAAAATTGAAACCACTAAACAAAGATCATTTTTGTCTGTCGTGTTTCGCAGTTATATTGTGCTTTATTAAGTAATTTATTATCTCATTTTTTATAAAAACTCAAACAATGATCAAACGCCTGTTTACCTTTCTTATGCTGATCACTACTACAGTAGTGATGGCGCAGAACCCACTTCCATTAAGGAAGTCTGTAGAAACTTCAAAGCGTGCTATCCGAATGGATGTGCCGCTTCCTAATCCTATTATGAATGCTTTCGAGGCCAAGACTCGAGGTTTCTCAGGGAAACCCGGGCCAAATTATTGGCAATTAGAAACTGACTATACCATTAAAGCCACTTTAAACCCGCAAACTCAGACCATTTGGGGTAGCGAAGTGATTAAGATTCATAATAATAGCAATCAGCCGATGGACAGAATTGTACTGAGGTTGGATCATAATATTTTCCGTGCAGATGTACCTAGAGGTTCTTCTGTTCCGGCAGAAACTACTGAGGGAATGGTCGTTACACGTATAGTGGTGAATGGCGACCAAGTAGATTTAGGCGCTCGTACTAGCTTTAGAAGAAGAGGTGGGGAGCCGAAATTACAGGTAATGGGTCTGCAACAAACCGTTGCTACCATTTTTCTGGCTGAGCCAATTCCAGCAAAAAGCACTGGTACTTTAGAAATTGATTGGAATACCAAATTACCAGGTGGCGAAAACGGTAGAGGGCATAGAATGACCCAACGTTGGGGAAGCAATGTTTTTCAGCCTACACAGTGGTTTCCGCGTTTGGCTAAATTTGACGATATGCGTGGTTGGGAAACGAATGTTTATTTAGGCCCAACTGAGTTCTTCAATAACTTCGGTCGTTTTGATGTAAGTATTGACGTACCTGCAGGTTGGATCGTAAGTGGAACAGGAATTTTGCAAAACCCTGAAGAAGTGCTTTCAGCCCAAACACGAGAGCGTTTAACCAAAGTGCTTGATTCTGATGATGAAATTGTAATTGTAGGTGAAGATGAAAGAGGAGCTGGAAAAGCTACTGCAGAAGGAGAAAGCCTGGTTTGGCGTTTTGTAGCTGATAAAGTGAATGATTTTGCTTGGGCTGCTTCGCCAGACTTTATGTGGACAGCCACAAGAGCTACTATTCCTGAAAAAGGACCAATTCCAATTCACATGGTATACTTACCAGAAAGAGCAAGACTTTTCGAAAGAGCCGGAGAGATTACAAGACATGCTTTGGAATTCTATTCTGAGCTTTGGGCGCCTTATCCTTTCCCCCAAATGACCATGCAAGATGGGCCAAGTGCTGGAATGGAATACCCGATGGTGGTAAACTCTAACCAAGGAGCTGCCGATCATGAAGTGGCGCACCAATGGTGGCCAATGATGGTGGGTACCAACGAAACCCGTTATGGCTGGATGGACGAGGGCTTTAATACCTACATGAACATTCTTTCTGCTGCCGATAGTAGAGGCCAACCTGCTAATTTGAATGGAAGAGGAGCGAGCTACGGTCGTAGAAGTGGAGATGATGATGAAGCGACAATGATGTGGTTGTCAAACTACGCTGGAGACGGATATAGCTTCCAAACTTACAGTAAAGCGCCTTTAATGCTATCAATGTTAGGAGGAATAGTGGGAGATGAAGCTGTAATCAACGCCATGAAGAAATACACCAAAACTTGGGCTTTCAAACACCCTTCGCCTTGGGATTACGTGTTCTTTATGAATAATGAATTAGGGCAAAATCTTGAGTGGTTTTGGTACTATTGGTTATGGACTACCGAGTCGGTGAATGGTTCAATACAGAAAGTGAGTACAGGATCAACTACCAATGTTACGGTACACCAAGCTGGTCAAATGC
Organism: Roseivirga seohaensis subsp. aquiponti; assembly: GCF_001267955.1. NCBI lineage: Bacteria > Pseudomonadati > Bacteroidota > Cytophagia > Cytophagales > Roseivirgaceae > Roseivirga > Roseivirga seohaensis. The sequence goes on along the minus strand of NZ_JSVA01000014.1, from coordinate 19,508 downwards.
CTTCACCAGTGGTCCTTAAGGTTGAATTTGAAACGAGTGGTCCGGCCATCAAGTCAATGAGCAATGCAAAAATGATTGACGCCAATACAGCCGTTGTTACTTGGCCAGCCAGCGTTTGGTTTAATGGCGATCGTACTTTCAATGCTGAATTGAAATTTGGTGGAAGAAAAATCAAGAAGATCACGCTTGACCCTGACGGCAGATTCCCAGACAACAATGCTGCGGACAACGTTTGGGAAAACAAATAGGAGGTAATATTTAGTGTTCCGTGCACAGTAGATTGTAAAAAGGCTTGCTAATTGATTTAGTAAGCCCTTTTTTGTTGTCATTGCGAGAAATAGGCTTCGCGATAGTGAAAGACTATGATGCAGTAATCTGTTCTCTATACGTAACCAGTTTTTTGCTGAAAATCGAAAGTGAGTCTGCTTCGTTGCAGGCCATTGCTATCGCATGGCCTGCGTCTCGCAGTGACGTAACTAAACACTGAGCACCAGCCACTAACTCTTACGTTCCACTTCTCTTAAATTCTCAAGTTTCTTATTTCTTAAGAATCCTGTAACATCTTCGAAGTGTTCTTTAATGCGTTGATTTCCGAACTCGAATACCTTGGTAGCTAAACCGTCTAAGAAATCACGGTCGTGAGAAACTAGAATTAATGTACCTTCGAATGCTTTAAGCGCATCTTTTAAAATGTCTTTGGTGCGAATGTCCAAGTGGTTGGTAGGCTCATCCAGAATCAAAACATTTACCGGTTGAAGCAGTAATTTGATCATTGCCAAACGGGTACGTTCACCACCTGAAAGTACTTTCACTTTCTTTTCAATGGCATCGCCAGAGAACATAAAAGCGCCAAGAAGGTCTTTGATTTTTGTACGCACATCGCCATGCGCAATTTCATCTATGGTTTGAAAAACGGTGAGGTTTTCGTCTAAGAGCGAAGCCTGATTTTGCGCAAAATAGCCAATCATAGAATTGTGCCCAATCTGTAAGCTTCCATCAAAATCAATTTCGCCCATCATGGCTTTTACAAAAGTGGATTTTCCTTCACCATTTTTACCAATAAAAGCTACTTTTTCGCCACGGGCGATGGTGAGTGATACATCTTTGAAAACCGTATGGTCACCATATTTTTTGGTTAAGCCATCTGCAATTACTGGGTAATTACCAGAGCGAGGAGCAGGAGGGAACTTCAAATTTAAAGCAGAAGAATCTACTTCATCTACTTCCACAATTTCCATTTTCTCAAGCATTTTTACCCTAGATTGAACTTGTAAAGTTTTAGAATAAGTGCCCTTAAAACGATCTATAAACTGCTGAATTTCTGCAATTTGTTTGGCTTGATCGTCAAATTGCTTTTGCTGCTGTTCGCGCCTTTCTTTGCGTAACTCTAAATAATGTGAATAATTGGTTTTGTAATCGTAAATACGGCCTCTCGTAATTTCTATGGTTCTGTTGGTGAGGTTATCGACAAAGGCCTTGTCGTGGCTGATTACGATTACCGCCTTAGCACTGGTTTTTAAGAAATCCTCTAGCCATTGTACCGATTCAATATCCAAGTGGTTTGTAGGCTCATCGAGAAGAATAAGGTCAGGTTTCTGCAAAAGGATTTTAGCCAATTCAATACGCATTCTCCATCCACCACTGAACTCGCTGGTAGAGCGGTTTAAATCGGAACGAACGAAACCCAATCCCATTAAGGTTTTTTCTACCTCAGCATCAAAATTGATTTCTTCAATGCTGTAGTATTTTTCGCTGAGTTCAGAAACTTGCTCTATGATTTTACTGTACGCATCAGATTCGTAATCAGTACGAGTTTCTAGCTGATGAGTCAAATCATCCATCTGCTTTTTCATGTTGATGATTTTTGAGAAGGCTTTAGAAGCCTCTTCAAAAACAGTACACTCGTCTTTAGTCAGTAGATGTTGCGGTAAGTAGGCCACAACAGCATCTTTAGGAGCCGAAATTTTGCCTTGGGTAGGTTTACTTTCTCCAGCAATAATTTTTAACAAAGTGGATTTTCCTGCCCCGTTCTTCCCCATTAGGGCAATACGGTCATTGTCGTTCACATTAAAAGTAACATTGCTAAATAGGGTGGTGCTACTAAACTCAACACCAACGGCATCTACTGAAATCATAAGGGATTAATTTGGCCGCAAAGATATAGATTTGAAGTAGGTAAGTGCTATTGGAAGAAAAGATATCGAATAGGTGAAATCTATTTGATACGGTTATTGTAGGTGATCATTATGTTAGAGTTTTAGTGGTTACTGTTTTTATTAAATCAGTAATACAGTGAACCTAAACAAGAATATCGGTTTTTGGGTATTTTTAATCGTCTACAAATTGTACTTTTGTATTCCTCTTAATCAGAACGACTAATAACTATTCATTGCTCCATCGAGTTACGTACACATTAACCGCGTGTAAATATGAATATAGTTAACACCATTATTTTTCAAGCTTTATCTTTTTTTAAAAAGGTGTACGAATGAGCTTAGACGTAAAAAATACTGAAATGAAGCCCATTGAAGGCTTTAAGTACTTACATATTGTAAGTATGTTTTTTGTTACCACACTCTTAATATCCAGCATATTATCGATGAAAGTAATTACACTCGGCTTTTTAGATGCACCAGCTGGTATCATTACTTTCCCAATTGCATTTATATCTGGCGATATACTGGCAGAAGTTTATGGGTTTAAGATTACACGCAGAGTGATATGGACAGGTCTTTTTTGTCAATTACTGATGAGTGTTATGTTTTTAATCGGTGATGCACTGCCTTACCCTGAATACTGGGAGCTTCAGAGTGAATTTTCAGCAATTGTAGGCTTTGTACCTAGGGTTGTGGCCGGAGGAATGATAGCCTATTTTATTGGTGAATACCTTAATGCAATGGTAATGTCGAAAATGAAAATATGGGATCGAGGAAAGCGATTTTGGCTAAGGGCGCTTAGTTCTTCACTTGTAGGTCAGGGGCTTAATTCTATAGTATTTACTATAGTTGCTTTTTATGGAGTTTATTCTTTTAATCAACTTCTTATTATGATTGGTTCGGGAATATTGACAAAAATGGTGTATGAAATTATTGCCTTGCCACTCACAAATTATGCTACCAAATGGTTAAAGCGAAACGAAGGGGTTGATGTATTTGATTATGGTGAAAAGTATAGACTGTTAGAGGTTAAAAAAGTCGACTAAATTCGCTTAAACGTACTAAGTCAATAATTCATTAATTCTAGGAATCACTTTTTCAATAAGGTGAGCTTTGTCAAACACTTCAACTTTCAAGTCCGGGTTTAAGTTAATGTCCTTAGCATCAGCACCAGTAATAATTAGAAATTTATCGGTTTTAAATTTGCCAGATTTGCTAAGTATTGAAGCTAATTCAGTACCTGATAATTTAGGCATATTCTGATCGGATATAATCAAATCATACTTTTTCTTTTCTATTAATAACAGCGCATGGTCTCCATCTTGGGCTTCGTCAATTTCGACTTCACCATCGACCAACATACTCACAAAGTCGGCTGTTGTTTTACGCATGTCTTCATGGTCATCAATGATCAAAACGCTTTTCATAAATTTAAATATATGATATTTTAAAGTAACAAGATGAAAGTTAAACGCGGAGAAAGATCCCTGAACTCTAATCTCAGATATACTCACGTATATGATTATACTCAGGCTTGTGTTAGTTGATGGTTGGAAAGATACAATCAATCCTTGATAAATCAAGAAGGTAAAGTTTAAAGATTTACTGGCAGCTACCGTCTTTGCCTGTTACAAGAAAATGGTTTCAACTTTAATTTTTCCTGTTTCTGGCACGAATAGTTGGTTGATAACTACTGAATGAAGTAAGTATATAACACATACTCAGCACAAAAGGCTTTAAACAAAAAAGAAGAGGTGGAACTAATCCACCTCTCCAAACCTCTCATCTCCACACATTCTTACCACTTTGGGTGTGAAGGTGCCCAAAACTTCAACTAACTCGGTTTGGTGCGCCATTACCTCGTGAATATTCTTATATACTTGAGGGGCTTCATCTAAACCTGAGCCGATCAGCGTTACCCCAGCTTTTTTAATGTGCTTTTTGACTTCCTTTTTAGAAAGCGTTTGCTTGGCTCTGGTTCTAGAAAGTACCCTTCCAGCTCCATGCGAAGCTGAATTGATGGATTCTAGATTCCCTTTGCCTTTTACAATAAAACCAGGAGAAGTCATTGAACCCGGGATAATTCCTAAAACTCCTTCACCCGCTGGAGTGGCTCCCTTTCTATGCACAATGACTTCATTTCCATCTAAATCTTGCTCTTTCCAAGCAAAGTTGTGGTGGTTTTCAATCAATGCTAGAGGCTTTTCTCCCAAGGCAGCAGCCAATCTTTCGTGAATTTGATGGTGACAAGCCGAAGCATAGTCGCCTGCTAAATTCATGGCCAACCAATATTCCTGTCCAGCTTCAGTGTCTAAATCCAACCAAGCCAAATGTTTGGCTTCTCCCGGTAATTTGGTCATATCCATGGCCAGCTTGGTGTAATGTCTCGCGATATTAGCACCAACTCCCCTCGATCCCGAGTGAGAAAGCACCGAAAGGTATTTGCCAATTGGCAGGTTGAATTCATTGTCACCATTCAGAATTTCAGCAATACCGAATTCCACAAAGTGATTGCCACCACCAGAAGAACCAATTTGCATCCAAGCTCTGTCTTTCAATGATTTCAAAATATTGATTTCATTGAAAAGTCCTCTATCTAACACCTCATGGTCCTTTGGTCTTTTAAAAACCGCTTGACCAAATTTGGTATTCTCCAAAAGCATGTTCTTCAAAGCTTCAGTACTTTGATGGGCAAAAGCAGGTGGAATGTCATAAATGGTCATACACATTCTACATCCGATATCGACACCGACAGCATAAGGAATTACCGCATTGTTTGTGGCCAATACGCCTCCAATTGGTAAACCATAGCCTTGGTGCGCATCGGGCATTAGTGCTCCATGCTTGGTTACTGGCAGTTTCATTGCAATCTCCATTTGGTTGATTGCGCCTTGCTCAATACCTTCCGCTCCATATATACTATATGGTATCCGCTTTTCCCTCAAAGCCAAAGTTTCATTATGCTCTGTTTTAATGATTAAAGCCATTGCCACAGGGCCAAGTGCTTCATGTTTCAAATATAGGCCAGGGTTTTCAACCACTTTCTTTAAAGCAGCTTTCTTATGTAGAATGGATTTTCCTTTGAAATGCTCTTCCAATACCTTCATGGCTTCGCCAATGGCTCTGCCTTCAGGAAATCCGAGCTTTCTTAAGTCTTTTCCAGTTAATTTTCTCGTTGCCATAATTTCCAACGGTTTTTAATTCTCTTGTACTTATTCCTCTTAATATGCTTTTTTAGTTCATCCACATTGTCATTGTCGAATGAAGCAAAAAGGCCTTTTCGGTAATGGGCAATTGCTTCCTTATAATTCCCAAGGGCTTCTTCAACCATTCCGAGTTTTTCGTGAACAAAGGTTTTGTCAATGCAATCAACCTTAATGGCTTTTTTCATTAATACTTTAATTCCTTCGTACTTTTTATGATTCAGATAGAGTGCTGTGAGTTCTTCATATACCTCCTTATAATCTGGTTTAAAACGTAAGGCCAATTGATAATGCCTTTCGGCCAATGCCAGATTAATATGGTGATAATGATACATGTCACCTAATTTAGCGTGTAATTTCGGGTAGCCTGGTTCTTCCATCAGCCCGTTTTCAAACAGTCTTTTGGCTTCTTCATAGCGTCCATCATACATGGCATCTTCTGCCAACTGAATCACATTTTCGATGTATTCTTCGTAAATGTCCATTGTATTTAAATTCAGAGGGCAGGGGATACCTGCCCTCAGGTTTTATTTAATTGTTTCATAATTAGCTTTTTAGCGGTTATCAACTACCTAGAGAAAATCTCTTTCAATTGATCTACCACTTGGTTACCACCAGAGAGTGAGATGTTGTTGATCTTATCCGCGATCTTTTCAACATATTCCATCTCTTTCAACTTGAACAACATTTCGTTGTCTTCCATCAATTTAGCGGTGTTCAACAAGCTTCTTGTAGAAGCTGTTTCTTCCCTTCTGGTGATTACGTTGGCTTGTGCTTGCTTTTGAGCTACCAATACTTGGTTCATGATGTCTTTGATTTCACCAGGCAAAATGATGTCCTTGACACCACAGTCCTTGATCTCAATCCCCAAGTCTTTCGCCTTGTCTTTAAGGGTACTTTTTACGTAATCAGCAATCGCAGTTTTCTGCTCAAGCAATTCATCTAAAGTAAACATGCCAATGAACTCTCTTAAGGCCAGTTGCATTAACACATACAATTGCTTTTCGGCATCCTTATTCTCCACCAAGGTTTTAACAATATCCACCACCTTGTATTGGCTGTAAAAGTTGATCCTTAATGGGGCTTTGTCTTTGGTCAAAATTTCTTGACCAGACACCTCCATTTGCAATTGTCTCATGTCGGCTTTTAGCAAGCTTAAAGTCACTTCGTTTTTCCAGAAGTAAAATTCGCCTGCATTTAATTGCTTGTAGAACTCACCGTTTACGAATAGGATGGCTTTTTCGTAAGTCTCCACTTTGCAGACCCTGATGTAAGGCACCAATTCCTTTCTCTTCATTACTGTAAGGTCAACTGGCTCAGTAATTTCAATTTTACTTAAGTCAGCTTTCACAAACTTGTAATCGATAAGCCCTTTCCAGAAAGCATACTTTCCTGGAGATAATACAGTTTTGAAATTTCCATCTACATACTGCATTGCAATTTCATTATCCTTCACATCGACAACCTCTAGCAATGCTGCCAACTTGTTATCTTTCAAAAGAATATTCAATTCTTTTGGTGCAATGAAAGGTTTGGCCAAGTCATATTCGATTACTTGATCGAAAACGGATACCCAGTAGGTACCTGCGGTGATTACGGTTCTGTAATCGCCTTTTCTGAAAACCAATCCCACTTTTCCTTCGTTGATTCGTATCCTTTTCATTTTTCAATTGTTTGTGAGGCTTTCTTTAAAGGCTTGAATGATCACTGGTTATTCTGAATTTATTTCAGAATCCGTCCGTCAAAATCAACTGAGAAAGATCCTGAAACAAGTTCAGGATGACTTCCAAAAACATTCAATCCTTTTGTCAAACCTCGGTTTAACGTTATCTATCACTATTGGCCAAATAATGTCATTCAAAATAGAAAGGGGAGATGGCAAACCTTTTGTCTAAAACGGGAGCTTCATTGAGTCTGAATTCACCAATGAGTTTTTGAAAGTTTGAATCATGAGTGGAGAAATTCTTCTCTTTTCAATCATCTCTTTTCCAGAAAGTCATCAACTGCATCAGACGGTATCCTGTTGCTCTGGTATTTTTCAAAATGCTCCATAGTTCTCCCTAAGGATTACTATGGGGTCTGCCCGACACCCCTTTCAGGTGTCACCGTTTTTTAAGAAGTCGGTACTTCTGAAAATGGATCCCTAATCCATCCACGTTAACAGCGTGGTGCTCTAACCAACTGAGCTACCCCATTTTGTGGGAGGAGGATTCGAACCTCCGACAACCAAGTTATGGTGGGATTTCACCAAATAATAAGCAGCATACCGTGGCCTACTGGCTCGGTACTATGAGGGCTCTACTGAAACCCACATCAGGTCTTCTACCTGTTGTAATCCCGTGGAAATGGTAGGATTCGAACCTACTCAGCCTTACGCATCGGTTTTACAGACCGACATAACTCTCCTGCTTTATCGCATTTCCATGTAGGTTATCCATTCATCGTTCTGGCGATCAACCATCCCTTGTTCAGGATAACCTGCTATTTGCTTTGGAGCTTTTTCAAACATCGCAGCCCAAACGAAAGGCTACTTGTGGGCTCTAACCACTCTCCAAATTGAGGAGACACTCGTTCTGCCTCTCCTTTAGCGCGGTACCGGAGGGATTCGAACCCTCGACCTGATCATAGACAGTGATTTATTCTACCCCTGAACTACGGCACCGTATGTTGTCCCACGGAGACTCGAACTCCGAACCACCAGCTTATAAAAATGGTACTATAACCAGTTGAGCTATGGGACATTTTACTTTTTGTCCACCCTCTGCCCCCGCCACGCTTGCGCTCTAGCTTCAGCATACGGGCAGCGGGGGAGATTGGCATTGTCGGCTTTTACCGAAATGTTTTACTTACCTCCGCTACTATCCTCCCTTGGGGGAGGTTGGAGTGGGACTTAACTTCTAGCCATTAATGGCCATAAAAAAAGCCCGACCTTGTGCAGATCGGGCTTTTCAATGCCGTGAGTACGGTATTGTCAAGTCATAATTCCCCGATCTTTTTGCAAAAGACGTATTTCACCGGCTCCAGAATCATAATGACTCAGGTTATCCATAGGTGAAATCCACATATTTAATCGTTCTATTTTCTTTTGCATATTCAAACCATTTTAAAACAAAAAACCCGAACCAAATGGCCCGGGTTTCGAAGTTTCGTTATGTTGAAATCAACGTATATTCCCAAGCCTAATTACACCACAATCATCACTAAACAATGTCTCCATTGGCTGTGCTATAAGGATATGTGAGTAATTGTTTTTCATTTTCTTTTCTGTGCTGCAAATGTACTGAAATTGATTTCTGATATCCAAATAAAATTTTTAGGTAATTTGTCCTTATGGCTTAAGTTAATTATTTAAATATCTGTATATCAGTATTTTGAAATTAGAATAAAAAATAAAAATCGACTTGAAATATGTCTGTTTTCATATATGAAATTGAATAAACGGTTTTACGGGTTTATGAAATATCCATTCAATTTTTCGCCTGAACTCTTTATTACTTGGTCATATCTAATAGCACCTTTCCGCTTCTTCCTGGAGCTTCCATATGCTCAATGGCTTTGGCGATATTATCAATTCCATAATAAGCTTCAACGTCTGCTTTTAATTCTTGCTTGGTCAGCATGGTCAATACTTCAGGAATAATAGTAGAACGCTGTTCTCTGGTTAAGCTAGCCATCCATGTGCTGAGCCAAAACCCTTTGATGGTCAGGTTTTTGAAAATCAGGAGTCCTGAATTCAACGGAATAGGCTGAAGGCTTAATAGTCCGTAAACAAACATTTTTCCATTGGCTTGCATCGCATTCAACACCTTGTCGCCAAGCTCTCCACCTACAGCATCAAAAGCGGCTTTCACCATTACACCGTCAGTTGCAGTTTTTACAGCCTTATAGATGTTTTCTGTTTTTTCATTGATAATGGCTTTGGCACCCAAATCGAGTAAAGCTTGCTTTTGCTCATCGCTACGTACTGTGCCTACTACATTGATTCCACGTTGTGAAGCCAACTGGATGACAAATTTGCTGAAAGCTGAGTTGGCCGCTGTTAACATTAGCCAATCTCCTGCTTGTAAATCGGCTTCCATTAACATACCGTAGGCGGTAAACGGATTTACAAAGGCCTGACAAGCTACATCATCGCTCATGGCCTGAGGTTTTGGTATGGCAGTTTTGGCTGGAATGCAAACATATTCTGCCCAAACACCTGAGCCTGTGAAAATGACCCCTGTACCTAATGGCATTTCTACGCCAGCACCACATGCATCTACAGTTCCTGTGCCTTCGAACCCACCTATTTGAGGTAATTCTGGTCTGATACCATACTTGCCTTGAATAAACATTATGTCGGCAGGAATGATATTGGCTTTGGTGACTTTTACTCGAATCTCGCCTTCAGCAGGTTCAGGTTTTGGAAGTTCAACGACTTTAAGTACTTCGGTGGGTAGGCCTAGGGAGGTAAATTGGACTGCTTTCATGATTTTGTTCTATTTATTTTGAAAAGACTGCTTCGTTCCTCGCAGTGACGAAAGGTGAATACTCGTCATGCATAACAAATTAAATTATTTATCTTGGCTATGCGTAACAATAGCTGAAAAACCCATGCAGATATCTGAGAAATTTGAATTAAAAGGAAAAGTAGCCATCATCACAGGTGCCAGTAAGGGCATTGGAAAATTCACTGCAATGGCTTTGGCACAACAAGGTGCAACGGTTGTGGTGTCGAGCAGAAAGTTAGAAGCGGTGGCCGAAGTAGCTGAAGAATTTAAGTCGAAAGGCTTGGAAGCCGTGGCTTTTCCATGTCATATGGGAGATGATGAACAAATCAAGGCTTTGGTGGATAGCACCATCAAAAACCTAGGCGGTATCGACATTATTGTGAACAATGCGGCTGCCAATCCAGTATTTGGGCCTGTACAAGAAGCTGGTGATGACGCTTTTGATAAAATCATGGATGTGAATGTAAAAGGGCCACTCAATTTGGCCAAATACGCTTACGAAAGTATGAAGAGTCGCGGGGGCGGTTCTGTCATCAATATTTCTAGTATCGAAGGAATTACCCCCGGGCATGGTTTGGGACTGTACTCTGTCAGTAAAGCAGCTTTGATTCAACTGACCAAGGTTTTGGCTAGGGAATGGGGGCGTGATAACATTCGTGCGAATGCGATTTGTCCGGGACTTATTGATACCAAGTTCAGCGAAGCCCTCACGAGTAATGAAAAGATTATGAAAGTGGTGATGATGAAGCAAGCCTTGCCTATGCTCGCCCAACCAGAAGATATCGCAGGATTAGCGCTGTTTTTGGCTTCAGATGCTTCTAAATTTGTTACGGGCGCTGTGATTTCAGCGGATGGCGGATATACGGTTTAGTTGATTTGGGTATTGGGTATTGGGTATTTAGTCCTCCTTCGTTAATTCAATTGCATTTTTGATAATCGCACAGCCTCGTTTGATATCTGCTTCTGAAATGGTGAGGGGTGGGGCTAAGCGGAAGCTTTCTGGGCAAGAGAGAAACCAAAAAGTGATCAATCCATCTTCCAGACATTGATTTACGATTCTGGCAACACGTTCTGCACTTTTAAACTCTACCGCGAACATCAAACCAATTCTTCTGATTTCGATAATATCAGGGTGACCGATCAGTGACTCAATCAGCTGACCTTTCTTTTCTACTCCTTCAATCAGGTTTTCATTTTCAATCACTTCTAGGTTGGCCACTGCAGCTGCGCAGTTTACTGGATGTCCGCCAAAAGTAGTGATATGGCCTAATACTGGATTGAAGGTGAGCTGCTCCATATTCTTCTTAGAAGAAATAAAAGCGCCCATCGGCATGCCTCCGCCCATGGCTTTGGCAATCGTCAATATATCGGGAATCACATCAAACTGCTGAAAAGCAAAGAGCGAACCCGTACGTCCGTAACCCGTTTGAATTTCATCAAAAATTAAAAGCGCACCAGTTTCTGTGCACTTTTGGCGCAATGCTTTTAAATAAGCTTTGGAAGGAATGCGAACTCCCGCATCACCTTGAATGGGTTCAATAATAACACAGGCCGTATCTTCTGTAATCTGTGCTAAATTTTCAATATTATTGAATTCAATAAAGTAGACATCGGGCAATAGAGGCCTGAAAGCGTATTTTTTCATTTCGTTGCCCGAAACGCTCAGTGCGCCATGTGTGCCACCATGATACGATTTCTTGCAAGAAATAATCTGAGTTCTGCCTGTAACTCGCTTGGCCAGTTTCAACGCGCCTTCATTGGCTTCGGCTCCAGAATTTACAAAATAGCTGGTGCTAAGCTGTTCAGGAAGGAGTGAGGCAAGCTTTTCGGCCAATCGGTTTTGCGCACTTTGGATAAACTCACCATAAGCCATTACGTGCATGTATTTGTCCAGCTGATCTTTGATGGCTTTTACCACATGCGGATGACGGTGGCCAATATTAGAGACCGCAATGCCTGAAATAAAATCGAGGTATTCCTTTCCATTAGTATCGAAAATACTCGTGCCTTCAGCTCGTGCCACTTCAATTTTAAGTGGGTAAGGGGTGGTTTGTGCTACGTGATCAAGGAATATGCGCTCAGAATTCATGTGCGAAAGTAAGCAGGAATCGCTTAAACTAAAACAGTGAACCAACGTATCCGCGTACTCTGAAAGTAAATTGATTAGTTGATTCTACTTCCGTTTGAACGGATTATCGCAGAAAGCACTAATTTTGAGCGATGTTAATTAAGGAGGGCGATTTTAACCGTAATGAGCGATGGGTGCTGGCTGGTATGCTGGTGTTGTTGCTTTGTGCTCTGTTTGTTAACCTTGGTATTTATCCGCTTTATTTAGAAGAACCCAGGCGCGGTTTGATTGCCTTGGAAATGATGTTTCAAGATAACCTTTGGGTGCCTACCCAAACGGGCGATTTATACTACCGAAAACCACCATTTTATAATTGGCTGATCATTCTTTCTTATCAAATTTTTGGTGGCTATTCTGAATTTGCTACTCGCCTTGTTTCCGTGCTTTCGGCCTTGGTTACGGGTGTTGTGATTTACAGATTCTTCAAGTTTAGGTTGGGAAGGCGACTGGCGGTTTACTCCGCTATAAGTTTTATGTCATGTGTAGATATACTCTTCTATTTCAGCATGATAGGAGAGATAGATTTATTTTATGCTTTAGTTACTTTTTTAGTTTTTGTTTCGATATATCATTTTGGAAAACTAGAACAATATTGGCCTTTGTTCTTATTTGCTTACCTGCTTACGGCCATTGGTTTCTTGACCAAAGGACTTACTTCATTGCCTTTTCTGGCTATATCATTATTGGTATTCTTTATTTATGAGAAGAAGTTTAAGGTGCTGTTTTCTATACAGCATATCGTATCAATCTTGGTATTCTTTGCTGTCTTGACTGGTTATTTCTATACCTACTCGCTTCATGAAGATCCAAGTGGTTGGTACACCACACTTTTCTCAGAGTCTGCAGATAAGGCAGTTGGAGGTGGTTTTTCGGCTTTATTAAAACACATTGCTCTTTTTCCGTTGACCACAATGGCCAACCTTCTACCGGTTACCTTATTTATTCCAGTACTTTTTATTAAGAAGGTGAGAGGAATGCTGATGTCAAATCGGTTGATGGTATTTTTGGTATTGTTATTTGTAGCCAATTTTGTGGTGTATTGGTTTTCGGCCGAAGCAAAATCAAGGTATTTATACCCTTTATTCCCTCTATTAATAGCGATTTTGTTGTATGGCATTCAAAAAACAGATGCCATATGGCTGCGAAAATACGCTAAAGTGATCACCGTTTTCTTGGTGTCGGTGGCTACTTTAACTTTCCCGGCCATGCTTTTTGTGAAGGAACTCGAAGTAGTGGATCACTTGCTATTCATTGTTATTGGCTTGGAGTTGTTGGTGGTTCTGCTATGGTGGTTATACCTTAAGAAGGGAATTGAGGCCTATATGATCATTTTAGGAGTACTGTTGGTACTTCGTCTCGGTTATTCGTTTACCGTGCCTGTAACCCGGCAAAAAACCACGGGAGCTGCCGAAGACAAAGCCTTAGGATTAAGAATTGCTGAAATTACCAAAGGAGAGCCTTTGTACCGATTGGGCGATGTGCGAATGTCGCTTACGATTGTTTATTACTTAGAAGCAGAACGAGAAGCCGTTTTATACCAAACAGATGAACTGAAAGACGGCTACTATTTTGTGTATACTGATGATTTGCCTAAGAAGGGCTATTCCCTAATTGAAGAGTTTCATTACCACAACGAACCGATTTATTTGATTCGAATGGACAAATGATAAATTTATGCTGCCATTTTTTTCAATTTCAGCATGTTGATTTTCTCTTTCAGCACCATAGGATCGTAAGGCTTTAAAAGCACATCCATTTCCGTGTCTTTCATGCTGTCCATACCTGTAAGGTAAATTACGTGGCTCTGACTGCCTGTTGATTTAATCATTTCTACCACTTCAATACCACACATATCGGGCAACTGAACATCCATAAGAATTAGTTCATAGTTGGTTTTTTCAGCCAAAAGAAGTGCTTCTTTACCATTGGTAGAAAGGTCGAAATCTAGATTCCACTTTTTAGCGAAAACAGAAAGTAATTTTAAGTTCAACGGGTTGTCGTCAACAATAAGAACTTTGAAATCGGAGTGTTTAGGCGAAGTATTCATGTACCAAAACTCCATATTAATCGACATGTTTTTAGAAGGTTTCGATGAATGGTAAATATCAATCGATGAAAATAGTACCAGAAAAGATAAAGGCGACTGGGGTAATTAAATGCCCACAAGTCGCCTAAACAACACAGCCTATGCTTTTTTACTCTTGTTTAGTACTTTACCCAATACAAGGTCTTTATCGAGCTTTTTAGTACAGAAGAACCAATCTTTACAATCGATTTCGCTGTCTTCCATTCTATCTTTTGCTGTTCCGCACGAACCAGCAGGGCCAATAATTACATCGTCACCAGGCTGCCAATCTGCTGGTGTTGCCACTCCAAATTCATCTGCGGTTTGTAAAGCGATAATCACCCTGTACAGCTCTTCAAAGTTTCTTCCCAAGCTAAGCGGGTAATAAATGATTGTTCTAATGATTCCTTTTGGATCGATAAAGAATACGGCCCTAACTGCTTTTGTCGAGTCTTCATTGGGTTGAATCATTCCATATTTCTTAGCAACATTCATTGTGATGTCTTCTATCAAAGGGAAATTTACTTCTACGTTCTTCATTCCCTTGTATTCAATCTTTTCTTTGATGGTTCTTAACCAAGCAATATGGCTGTATAAACCATCAATAGATAAGCCCACTAGTTTACAATTGGCTTCTGCAAACTTATCTTCCATAGTAGCGAAGGTCATAAACTCCGAAGTACATACGGGGGTAAAGTCTGCTGGGTGGCTGAATAAGATCACCCAATTTCCTGCATAATCCGCAGGGAAATTGATTTCGCCTTGTGTAGTGATAGCCTTAAATTCTGGTGCGGCATCGCCAATTCTTGGCATGCTAATTATTTCTTGTTCTTGAATCTGTTCCATAACTGTTTTCTTTAAGATTATGGAATAAAGGTATTTAGGAAGGCCAGTGTTTTTTGTGACTATTGTTACATAGGAGCGAGGCAATTTATTTGATCTACTCAGAACTTACGATAAGCAGAATGAGATGTACTCGTGCATAGCTCTCTTATCATAGTTGTTTGAAACCTCAACTAGTCTTAGTGTAGTCTCGCTAAGACTATAAGTCAAAGCTGATTAGATTTTTCAGTAGGGGCGGTTACTTAGATTGAAGGGCTAATTACATTTCTGCTTTTAAATATTAAGGGTCTCAGCGAGACCTAAGAACAGAGGGGCGCACCGTGGGCTTATGGCTCACGGCCGTCTACTCGATTGGGAATAGTTTATTTATCTCAACCAAACATTGATGCTTGATTTTACTTCAAAAAATTCATCAATCTTTTCTAAGGCCTCCGGGTCAATGTCCGCAAGCAAGGCTGCTTTAAATGCTGTTCCCATTCCTTCTGTAGAGCTTTTGATTATTGGGTGAAACTTACGACACACTTCATAAATGAAGTTGTTTTCAAAGGCAATATTCTTGTCGCCATGTTCCTTGAGTTTTTCGACTTTTTGAGCGTCAGGTAAAGTTAACGTACCTCCTGTATGTACTATGGAGTGCCTAAGCTGCCAAAGAACCCTCAAGCGATCAACGGCATCATTTGAAAAGAATTTAAAATTGAGATTAAACGCTCCAAAATGCTTATTTACTTTTTCAGGGTCATGCCAACCATGTAATGCATCTGCCACAATAAACCCCACTGATGAAGCACCAATGTTTCGGTAAGCGGATAATCGCTTCAGGTCGATGTTGACATTACCGTCATTTAGTTTTTTGATAAACGCGTCCAAATTGAAACTTTGGCGATATACAGTTAAGTCAAACATACCTGCAAACAGTGCTTTTTGATATGTTTCAAAGTGTCCCATAATGGCTGGAAGGACGGCTGCTTGTAAATGTTGCATGCTATCCAAACTGTCAGATGAATAATTACCGTCCAGATTTCTTGGGAATTTTCTTACGCAAAGTTCAATGGAACTTTTAGCCTCGATTACATACTTTAGGAAAGTTGTTGCTGGAGCTTTTTGGTAATCATTGTTGGATACGTGAGCAGCTGTTGCTTCACATAAATACTGCTGAAATTCTTTCTTGGACGTCCTGCTGACATGTCTGTTTGTTAATTATGCCCAACGGTTAAATAAAAACCGTTTTCAATGGGTTTTATTTCGTGTTGGCAATAGTTATTTGTTCCATTTTAGGTTTAAGTCTTTTATTCCAATTTTTTTTAACCACTTTCCGAGTTCATTTTTTAAGTCATTTGAGTTTTCAATAAATGAACCTAAATCTGTTCCTAAATTACTTACGTATGGTGAAGCTTTTTTTGAATGTAATTCATCTGCTTCTTTAGAGTCTAAAACTCTCGAAATATCCATCAATACAAAACTTCTATCTACAGTAGTTCCCAATTTAGAGAAGGTTATTTTGTCCGGAAATATCTCTCTTAAGATATTAGATATCTTATTAGGCATTAGTGGGTTGTGTGTGTATTCAGAAATATTAATCTGTTTTGTAGCTTCCTCTGTGAGATATATTGGATATCCGGCAACTTCGTCCGTTTTTAATAATGATATTTTTAAATCGCTTTTCGTCTTACCAAGCGAAAATATATTACCATCTGAAATATATACCCTTGAAGATGTTCCATTTTCATAGCTCATTAGTGAAACTACATAGTCAAATTCTTGAAAATCTTTGATTAGCTTCAACACCAAATCAAGTTGTTTCTTTTGCACTTCTCTGAAGTAAAATAGTTTGTACACCTTTAGAGAAACATATAGAGCAACCATTGAAAATATAAATGAAACAATTTTCGTGTAGTCTAATATTTGGTCTAAATATTCGTTCATTTTTTAATTATTGCCGATGTTATGTATTGCTTACTTTCTAAATCTACACTTTGATATTTAGATTGTCTAATGGTGATTTTATTTTTTCAATCCTTTGTGAGTAATATGTGTATATACTTTATCGAAAAACCTTAACATTTCCAAAGAAGAGTCTATTCGTAACCCTTAAACTTTAAACTCTGAATTGTTTACATCTTTTCCCTTCAAACCCTTTCTCGCAATTCATCTTTGTTTAGTTTTGTCGCCTTTAAAAACCCAAATACATGCAAGCACATTTTCAGCGAATAGCCACAGAGCTTTCTATCAACCCAAAGCAAGTAGCCACCACTGTAGAACTTTTGGACCAAGGAGGTACAGTGCCTTTTATTTCCCGCTACAGAAAGGAACTGACGGGTAGTTTAGATGAAGTTGAAATTGCTGCCATTCGTGATCGAGTGCTGCAATTGCGCGAACTGGACAAAAGAAAAGAGGCGGTTTTAAAGTCGCTAAAAGAGCAAGAAAAACTTACAGACGAACTTGAAAAACAAGTAAACGAGGCCGAAACCATGGCCCGCTTAGAAGATATTTACCTGCCTTATAAACCAAAGCGCAGAACCAAGGCTACCATTGCCCGCGAAAAAGGACTAGAGCCTTTAGCCAAGCTTGTTTTTGAACAAACCAATGCCGACCCGTACACCAAAGCCGCTGACTTTGTAGATGCTGAAAAGCAGGTTGAAGATATTGAGCAAGCCTTACAGGGTGCTCGTGATATTATGGCCGAATGGATCAATGAAGACCAAGAGGTAAGGGCCAAAATGCGTAGGTTCTTTCAAGAAAAAGCCGTTTTCAAAGCCCGTGTGTATCCAGGCAAGGAAGAAGAAGCGCAGAAATACAGAGATTATTTCGACTGGGAAGAAAGTGTAGCCAAGGCACCTTCGCACCGCGTGTTGGCCATGCGCAGGGGTGAAAGTGAAATGTTTCTGATGTTGGATACCGTTCCGCCAGAAGAGGATGCAATTGAACTGCTCGATCGACACTTTATCCAAGGAAATTCGCAAAGTGCAGAACAGGTGAAATTGGCCATTAGAGATGGTTATAAACGTTTGCTTCAGCCGAGTATGGAAACCGAACTGCGCATGATTTCTAAGAAAAAAGCAGATGAAGAAGCCATCGAGGTATTTGCTAAAAACATGAAAGAACTGCTGATGGCCGCTCCTTTGGGTAGTAAAAATGTAATGGCCATCGACCCGGGTTTTAGAACGGGTTGTAAGCTGGTTTGCTTAGACAAACAAGGAAGTTTGCTTCATTTTGAAGCCATTTACCCCCACGAACCACAAAGGCAAACCGCAAAAGCGGGCGCTACCATTAAATATTTGGCCGAGAAATTTAATATCGAAGCCATCGCCATTGGCAACGGAACCGCGGGCCGTGAATCAGAAACTTTTGTAAATAGCTTAGGGCTGCCTAAATCCATTACCGTGGTGATGGTGAATGAAAGTGGCGCCTCTATTTATTCTGCTTCGCAAATCGCCAGAGATGAGTTTCCGAATGAAGATATTACCGTGCGTGGAGCGGTGTCTATTGGCCGTAGGCTGATGGATCCTTTGGCGGAATTGGTGAAAATTGATCCGAAATCCATAGGAGTGGGGCAGTACCAACACGATGTAGACCAAGGCGCATTAAAGCATTCGTTGGACGATGTGGTGATGAGTTGCGTAAATGCCGTTGGTGTGGAAGTCAATACGGCTTCTGAGCAATTGCTAACCTATGTGGCGGGTTTGGGACCACAGCTGGCCAAAAATATTGTAGAATATAGAAATACGAATGGTCCGTTTAAGGACAGGGCGTCTATAAAAAATGTAACGCGTTTGGGTGAAAAAGCCTTTGAGCAAGCGGCTGGTTTCTTGCGCATTCGTGGGGCTGCCAACCCATTGGACGAGAGTGCGGTACACCCTGAATCTTATGCCATTGTCAACCAAATGGCGAAGGATTTGAAATGCTCGGTTACAGATCTTATTCAGAAAGAAGAACTGAGAAAGCAAATCGACCTGAAAAAGTACATCACCGATCAAATTGGTTTACCCACTTTAAAGGATATTCTAAGCGAACTGGCCAAGCCCGGTCGTGATCCTAGGGAACGGTTTGAAGCCTTCAGTTTTATGGAGGGCGTGAATAGTATAGAAGACTTAAGGGCAGGTATGAAACTGCCGGGCATTGTGACCAACGTAACCAATTTTGGTGCTTTTGTAGACATTGGAGTGCATCAGGATGGCTTGGTCCACATCAGCCATTTGTCGGATACATTTGTGAGCAATCCTGCCGACATTGTCAGTGTTCAGCAAAGGGTAGAGGTTACGGTACTCGAAGTAGATGCCAGCCGAAAACGAATTTCACTTTCAATGAAGGGCGAAGCAAAACCTCAGGTAAAGAAAAGCGAAAGAGCTAAACCAAAAGCCAAAGTTCAAAAAGAATCAGAAGGCGATATGGCCAGTAAGTTGGCTGCTTTGAGGGGGAAATTTGGGGGGTAGTGTTCAGTTGATCAGTATAACAGGAAATCAGGAAAACAGAAGTCAGTATAACAGTTGGTCAGGAAAACAGGTGAACAGTAAAGCGGAAATCAGGAAAAAGGTAAAGAATAAAGTAAAAAAAACGGGCATTTAGGGAACTCAAATTGCTGAAAAAAACTCAGTCTTAACTGATCCCTGATCCCTGATCCCTGAT